>CAYQAF010000519.1:0-1981 GCA_964415375.1 uncultured Alcaligenaceae bacterium | reverse complement strand
GACTTCCACATCTTCACCGCCCTCAACACGCCGGAGAACCATCCGGCGCGCTCGATGCAGGACACGTTCTACGTCGACGGCGGCCTGGTGCTGCGCACCCACACCTCGCCGGTGCAGATCCGCTACATGGAGACCCACGCGCCGCCGATGAAGATCATCGCGCCGGGGCGTGTCTACCGCGTCGATAGCGACGCCACCCACTCGCCGATGTTCCACCAGGTCGAGGGCCTGTGGATCGACGAGCACGTGTCCTTCGCCGACCTGAAGGGCGTGATCAGCGAGTTCCTGCGCCGCTTCTTCGAGCGCGACGACATCAACGTCCGCTTCCGGCCGTCGTTCTTCCCGTTCGTGGAACCCGGCGCGGAAATCGACATGGCGTTCGGCGACGGCGGCTGGCTCGAACTCGCCGGTGCCGGCCAGGTGCATCCCAACGTGCTCAAGGCCGTCGGCATCGATCCGGAGCGCTGGCAGGGCTTCGCGTTCGGCATGGGCTACGACCGCCTGGCGATGCTGCGCTACGGGGTCAACGACCTGCGCCTGTTCTTCGAGAACGACCTGCGCTGGCTCGCGCAGTTCAGATGACAAAGATGGAGCCGCGGGGAGCGCGAGCGCGTCCGGCTCCGTCAACCGGTTCGTACCCATGAGATTCTCCGAACACTGGTTGCGCACGATGGCGGATCCCCCGGTGGACACCGCCAGGCTCTGCGACACGCTGACGATGGCGGGACTCGAGGTCGAGGAGTGCGTGCCCGCCGCACCGCCGTTCACGCACGTCGTCGTGGCGCGTATCGACAAGGTCGAGCCCCACCCCAACGCCGAACGGCTGCGCGTATGCACGGTCGACGTCGGCGCAGGCGCACCGCTTTCGATCGTGTGCGGCGCGCCGAACGCCGCGGTCGGGATGCGCGTGCCCTGCGCACGCGTCGGCGCTGCGTTGCCGGGCGAGGTCGCGATCCGGCAGGCGGCGGTGCGCGGTGTCGAGTCCTCGGGAATGCTCTGCTCGGCGAAGGAGCTCGGGCTCTCGGACGACGCGTCGGGACTCCTCGGATTGCCGCACGACCTCGTACCCGGCACCGATCTGCGCCAGGCGCTCGATCTCGACGACCACCTGATCACGCTGAAGCTCACGCCGAACCGCGCCGACTGCCTGTCGATCCTCGGCATCGCCCGCGAGGTCGCGGCGATGACCGGCGCCCCGCTCCGTCCGCCCGCGACCACGCCAGTGCCCGCGACGTCGAGCGCAGTGCACCGCGTGCGCGTCGAGGACGCCGGCGCGTGCCCCCGCTTCGCGAGCCGCGTGATCGAGGGGGTCGACCCGTCGGCGCCGACGCCCGATTGGATGAAGACGCGCCTAGAGCGCAGCGGCATCCGCTCGATCTCGGCGATCGTCGACGTGACGAACTACGTGATGCTCGAGCTCGGGCAGCCGCTGCACGCCTACGACCGCGCGCTGCTCGAGGGCGACGTCGTCGTCCGCTTCGCACGGCCGCAGGAGAAGCTGCTGTTGCTTAACGGCGAGACGCTCGACCTCGAGCCCGACCTCCTGATGGTCAGCGACGAGCGGAAGCCGCTGGGCCTCGCCGGCATCATGGGCGGCGAGTATTCCGGCATCGCCACGACGACTCGCGACGTGTTCCTCGAGGGCGCGTTCTGGAGCCCGGCCGTGATCCAGGGCAAGATGCGCCGCCTCGGCTTCGCGAGCGACGCCGGCCACCGCTTCGAACGCGGCGTCGATTTCGAGCTGCCGCCCGCGGCGGTCGAGCGCGCGACCGAGCTGATGGTCGCGATCTGCGGCGGTCGTGCCGGCCCCTTGCAGGACGTCGTCGGCCCCCTGCCCGCCCGCGAGCCGGTGCGCGTCCGCGCGAGCCGCGTGCGGCGCCTGCTCGGCATCGAGCTCGCGACCGGGACGATCGCCGGCATCTTCACGCGGCTCGGCTTTGCCTTCGCCCGCGACGGCGACGCGTTCGTCGTCACGCCGCCG
>CAYQAF010000518.1:0-1995 GCA_964415375.1 uncultured Alcaligenaceae bacterium | reverse complement strand
CGCGAAACGCTGCGCGGCATGGACGCCGCGCCGCGAGCCCACAGGATGGGTTCACCGCGTTTTCGCTAGGACTCCCCCCACCCCAGGCGATCGACCAGCTGCAGCCCAGTGAGGGGCAGAAGCGTCCGAAGCGAAACCACGAGAAAGTGTCAGCGCGACTCCACCGCACGACGCGTTTCAGCGAGCCAGTATTGCGCGCGTTCATCTTTCGGATGCCGTGCGAGGATCGCTTCGAGCGTCGCGATCGAGTCCTGGGCGCGGCCCAGCATGAACTGGGCCTGCGCGAGCGACAGCTGGTACTCGATTTTCGACGCGTCGATCGCGACGGCGCGGCGCAGGAAGTGCAGGGCGCGCTGCGGCTGCTCGGCCCGCAGCAGCAGCCGGCCCGCCGTGTACTGTGCCTCGGCGGCATTCACCAGCCCATCGGCCAGGTTCACCGCCACGCGCGCGGCTTCCGCGTGGTTGTTGTCCTTCTGGTAGGTCGCCAGCGCCTCCTGCATTGCCTCGATCCAGCTCAGGCGTCCCGCGAACCAGGCTTGCGCAATTTCCTCGATGCGCGTCGTCGGTGCAGGCAGCGACGTAGGCTGCCGCTCGGGAACGAATGGCCAGTCGTTCTTCAGCATCGCCATCCGGTACTCGCCGTTCAGGCGGTCGACCTCCGTGACCGGGATCTCGCGCCGGGCCGTCGCATCGTCGACGACGACCACAGGCGGACCCAGCCACTGCACGATCGCCGGGAAGTACGCGCTCGCGAGGCGAAAGTAGCCCTCCACGTTCGGGTGCACGTGCTCGAGCATCAGGTCGGCGCCGATGGTGCCGTTGTTCGATGCCGCGGCGAGCGCTCCCTGCACGTCGACAACCGTTGCGTCCGAGGCTGCCGCCGTCTCGCGGATCACGTCGTTGAACGCCTGCGGCGCGCGAAACCGCAATTCGTCACGGTCCTTGGCGGCCAGGTATTCGACGCGTGCCGCCGCAAAGTCCCCGGCAGCCTCCAGCGCGCGGGCCCGTTCGAAGCGTGCCAGCGCCGACAGGTCGCCCTGCTCCCGCGGGGCGCTCGCGAACGGTGGCTGGTCGCGCTCGTTGCTCGCGAGCGTGCCGATGAAGACGGGCACGCCGGCCGCGCGGTAGCGCTGCAGCAGGCGCTCGAGATTGCCGCGGAACTGGGCCAGTCCCCGCTGGTAGAGCGGCGAGTCGAGCGGAATCGATCGCTCGGCTGCGACCCGGGACATCAGCGTGCCATCGCGACTGGCGAGCGGGTCGGCGCCTGGGGCCAGTGATGCCAGTGCGCGTTCGAGCGCGCGGTAGAGACGCAAGTGTCGCAGCGCCGCGATCGTGCGCGCGAGGGTCGGCGACCGCGCACTCGCGAGCGACGATCCTACGCCGCCGATCCCGAGGTACTCGTTGTGGCCCGTGTAGACGACCACGGCATCCGGTTGCCGGGCGATGATCTCGTCCGCGAAGTCGAGCAGCACGTAGCTCGTGACCGCGGCCATTCCGGTATTGATCACCTCGACGTTGCGATCGGGGTACGCGCGCTGCAGGCGTTGCTGCAGCAGCGCCGCCGGCGAGGCCCAGCGACCGTATGGGAACCCTGCGGCGCTCGATTCGCCCTGCACGAAGATGCGCAGGGTTCCGGCGGCCTTACTGGCCGGAAACCAGGTCGTGTCGATACTGACGTCGGGCGCGCGGCGCGGGTCTGAAAAGAAGCGCTGCACGGCCGTCGGGTTGGGTTGCAGGTGCGAGGGCGAGCTTGCGACGGGGATGAACAGCGGCTCGAGGGCACCCACGCCGGCGAGGCGCAATACGACCTCTGCCGCGCCCGCGAGCAACAGCGGGACGAGTAGCGTAATGGCCAGGAAAAGCCGCCGGCGCCCCGGCGACGCGGGTGTTCTTGCAGCGGAGGGTGCAGGCGGAGTCTTTCGCGTCATCGCCAAACGTAGCGTCCCCATTTGCTACAGTGCCGGCGACTGCCAGGGGCCGCGCGTGCGCAAGATT
>CAYQAF010000517.1:0-2007 GCA_964415375.1 uncultured Alcaligenaceae bacterium | reverse complement strand
ACACCCCGTTCGCGCTCGGCGTGCTGGGCGGCGCCTGGGGCTGGACGCTGTTCGGGCTCGTCTGGGGCGTCGCGGTGGTCGGCATCATCGCCAAGACGACGCTCGGTTTTCGCTTCCCCGTGAGCTCCGTGCTGCTGTACCTCGGCATGGGGTGGCTCGGCATCATTGCGGCAAAACCGATGATGCAGAGCCTGACGCCGCACGAGCTCACCTGGCTCGTGGCCGGCGGTCTCGCGTACACGGCCGGCGTGCCGTTCTACATGTGGAAAGGCCGGCGCTTCAGCCACGCGATCTGGCACCTGTTCGTGCTGGGAGGCGTCACGTGCCACTTCGTGGCCGTGCTGAGCGTGATGTCGCCGCGCCTGGCCTGAGTCCACCCTGCCGGCCGGGCCCGCCGCCGCCATCGCCTGCGGTACCATCCGCGGATGACGCAATCCACGCACGACCTGGCGCTCGCGCGCGAGCTGAGTCCGCGCCGCAACACCACCGGCGCAACCGACCTCGCCACCCTCGTCGAGGAGCAGCTGCGGCATTTCTCGATCGATCCGCAGACGGACTACGGGCGCCGGCTCGGCGCGCTCGCGTCCCACCTGTACGCGGCGAACGTCGCGACGCACGAGCTCTGGCAGATCAGCCTGCGCGAACTGGCCAGCCTCGAGCAGCGCGACCGGGTCGCCCGCTTCAACGCGAAACGGTTCCTGTGCTTCCAGCTCGCCAAGATCCTTGACACGCTGCAGAACCCGCTGCGCAAGACCTACCAGTCGCTGCTCGACGATCCGACGCAATCGGCGGTCAAGGGCCCCTATCCGCTCTTCGACAATGTCACTGCGCTTTTCAGCGCGACGCCGGTCATCACGCGCACGGCGACCTACATGTACGCCTGCACCGAGTGGGTCGAAGACGCCTTCAAAGGCCGCGAGCCGCTGCTCGAGATCTATTCGCGGCTGTTGAACCCGACCTCGATCAGCCTCGCGAACCACATCGTGGATCTCGAGGCCGGCGCGCTGTCGGGGGAGTACCTCGCCTGGAACTTCAATTCCGGCATGGCAGCGATCGACGCGACGCTGGCGAACGTCGTGGGCTACCAGGACGTGGTGCTCGCGAGCCGCAACGTCTACGGCGGCACCTACCAGCTGCTGCACGACTGGTACGGCAAGCAGAGCAACCTCGACGTCGCCGTGCGCTGGTTCGACGGCTTCACGGTGGAAGCCTTCCGCGCTGCGTTGACGGAAGCGCAACGGGAGTGCGCCGGACGCCTGGCCGAAGGCCGCCACATCTACGTGTTCCTCGAGTCGCCATGCAACCCGCACGGCCACGTGCTCGACGTGCCGGGCATCTGTCGCGCGGCGCACGAGTTCGGCCTGACCGTGATCTGCGACGCGACGGTCGGGACGCCGATCCTGCAGCCGGTGCTGCAGCGCGACGACCCGCTCGAGCGCCCGGACTTCGTGATCCACTCCTACACCAAGGACCTCGCCGGGTCAGGCACCACGACCGCCGGCGTCTGCATCGGCCGCAACGAGCGGATGTTCATCCCGAAGGGCGAGACCGTCACTGCGCCGGGGCCGGACGGGCGACCGCGCGCCTATCGCTGGGACGAGAGCCTGTTCTGGAACGTCTACTACGTGAAGGGCGCGTTCCTCGACGCCGACAAGGCCTTCGAGGTCATCAACGGCATGCGGACCGTAGAGCTGCGCATCCTGAACAAGTGCATCAACACCGTCGTTCTTGCCCGTGCGCTGGCGCGCCATCCTGCGTTCCACGTGTGCTGCTCGGCGGTCGACGGCAACGAGAACTCGGCGCTGGCCGCGCGGCAGATGTTCCTCGGGCTGCCCGCGCCACTGTTCACGGTGGATCTCCAGACGCCGCTCGGCAGCCAGGTCCGGCGCGAAGCGTTCCAGCGGTTCTTCGACAGCCTCGAACCCGCCTTCGGGCTGCAGGTGACGCTCGGCCAGGTCAACACGGTGGTGCTGTGCCCTGCCCTGACGAGCCACTCGGAGCTGTCCG
>CAYQAF010000516.1:0-2015 GCA_964415375.1 uncultured Alcaligenaceae bacterium | reverse complement strand
TCGTCCACATGAGCGCGCTGAACGCCGCACCCGACGGCCCGAGCCGCTACCAGCGCTCCAAGGGCGAGGCCGAGGCGCTGGTCGCGGCCTCGGGCCTCGATTGGACCATCTTCCGTCCCAGCGTGATCTTCGGCCGCGGCGACTCCTTCCTGTCTATGTTCGCCAAGCTCGTGGCCCTGATGCCCGTGGTCGCGCTGGCCTCGGCCGGCTCGCGCTTCCAGCCCGTGTGGATCGGCGACGTCGCGCACTGCTTCGCGCGGGCCGTCGACGACCCGCGCACCGTGGGCCAGCGCTACGACCTCTGCGGCCCGAGCACGTACACGCTGCGCGAGCTGGTGGCGCTGGTCGGCGCGATCACCGGCCACGCGCGGCCGATCGTGCCGCTCGGTCCCGGCCTGTCGTCGCTGCAGGCGCGCGTGCTCGAGATGCTGCCGGGCCCGCTGATGACGCGCGACAATCTCGCGTCGATGCAGCAGGACAACGTCTGCGACTGCCCGTTCCCGCCGGTGTTCGGCGTGAGCCCGGCCTCGATCGAGGCGATCGCGCCGGCTTATCTCGCGCCCGCGTCGATCCGGAGCCCCTACGACGACTTCCGCGCGCACGGCGGGCGCTGAGCGGTCCGCATTGACGCCGCCCGGGCGCTGACCCCGCGATGGCGAAGCCACTTCCTCAACCGGTCCGGATCTATCGCGTCGGCGGATCGGTGCGCGACGAGATCCTCGGGCGCGAGGTGGCCGACCACGACTTCGTCGTCGTCGGCGCGACGCCCGAGATCATGCTCGCGTCGGGCTTCCGGCCGGTCGGGCGTGACTTCCCGGTGTTCCTGCATCCGGAGACGCAGGAGGAGTACGCACTCGCGCGCACCGAGCGCAAGCAGGGCACCGGCCACCGCGGCTTCGCGTTCTTCGCCTCGCCCGAGGTGACCCTTGAGGACGACCTCGCGCGCCGGGACCTGACCATCAATGCGATGGCCCGCGACGACCGTGGTCTGCTGATCGATCCGTACGGCGGGGCACGCGATCTCGAGGCCGGCGTGCTGCGCCACGTGTCGCCGGCGTTCGCCGAGGACCCGCTGCGGGTGCTGCGCGTCGCGCGCTTCGCCGCGCGCTTCGGCTTCGCGATCGCTCCCGAGACGCTCGGTCTCATGCGCGCGATCGTCGACTCGGGCGAGCTCGCCACGCTCGCCGCCGAGCGCGTGTGGCAGGAGCTCGCCAAGGGTCTCACCGAACCGCGGCCATCGCGGATGATCGAATCGCTTGCGGAGAGCGGCGCGTTGCGGGCGCTGCTGCCAGAGGTCGACGCGCTGTTCGGCGATGCGCGGGGTGCGAAGCTGCTGCGCGCACTCGACCACGCCGCGGCGCGAGGCTTCGCCTTGCCGGTGCGCTACGCGGTCCTGTTGCAGACGCTCGGTACGGAGGTCGGTTCGACAGGCACGGCTGCGGCAACGCGTACCGCTCGTGCCGTGCGCCTTGCGGAACGGGTCTCCGAGCGCCTGCGCGCACCGACGGACGCCCGCGACTTCGCGCGCCTCGCCGCGCGGCACCGGGCGACGGTCCACCGCGCGGATGCGCTGCGCCCTGCCGAGTGGCTCGAGCTCTTCACCGCCGCGGACGCGCTGCGCCGCCCCGAGCGCCTCGCCGGACTCGTCGAGGCCTGCGAGTGCGACGCGCTGGCGGCGACCGCCACCACGGACGCCTACCCGCCGCGCGGCGTCGTCGACGTGGCGTTCGGCGTGGTGCGGGAGGTCGACGCGGGCGCGGTGGCCACGGCGGTGATCGCCGCGGCCGCGAAGGTCGGCGTGCCCGCCGGCAGCGACGCAATCGCGAATGCCGTTCGCGCCGCGCGGCTCGCGGCGCTGCGGCGGTGGCGCCGCGTCCGCGGCTGACGCGCCGCCGTAGGGCGTTGGGGCCGACTCTGCCTAGACGCGATAGGCGACGGTGCGCATGACGTCGGCGGCCACGCGCATCAGGCCCTTCACGGGGAACGGCAGCGGCGACGCGCCGGCGGCCTGCGCC
>CAYQAF010000515.1:0-2019 GCA_964415375.1 uncultured Alcaligenaceae bacterium | reverse complement strand
GCAACCAGCTCGGCGCCGACAGCGCGCGCGAGTGCATGGCCGCCGCGTTCGATGCCGGCGTCAACTTCTTCGACAACGCCGAGGTCTACGCGAAGGGCGCGTCCGAAACGCTGATGGGCGAGGCGATCCGCCGCCTGGGCTGGCGCCGGTCCGCATTCGTCGTCTCGACCAAGTTCTACTGGGGCCTTCACGACGGCCCGAACGAGAAGAACACGCTGAACCGCAAGTACCTGCGGCAGGCGATCGACGGCTCGCTCGCCCGCCTCGGGCTCGACCACGTCGACCTCGTGTTCTGCCATCGCCCGGATCCCGACACGCCGATCGAGGAGACGGTGTTCGCAATGCACGACATGGTCGCCCGCGGCAAGGCGCTCTACTGGGGCACGTCGGAATGGCCCGCGGCGGACATCGCGCAGGCGTGGCACATCGCCGATCGCCACGGGCTGCACAAGCCGGTGATGGAGCAGCCGCAGTACAACCTGCTGCACCGCGACCGCGTCGAGAAGGAGTATGCCCGCCTGTACGCGGACATCGGTCTCGGGGCTACGGTGTGGAGCCCGCTCGCCTCGGGGCTGCTTACCGGCAAGTACAACGACGGCATCCCGCCGGGGTCGCGCGGCACCGTCAAGGGCTACGAGTGGCTCGCGGAGCGGCTCACCGACCAGGCCAAGCTCGCCGTCGTGCGCCGCCTCGCGCCGATCGCGCGCGATCTCGATTGCACGCTCGCGCAATTCGCGCTCGCGTGGTGCCTCAGGAACCCGCACGTGTCGACCGTGATCATGGGCGCGAGTCGCGTCGGGCAGGTGCACGAGAACCTGAAGGCCCTCGACGTCCTGCCGAGGATCGACGGCGCGGTGATGGCGCGCGTCGAGGCGGCGCTCGCAGGGTGACATTGCGATGCACGGCACGGACATGCGCGCGCGATCGACGGCATCACCCGCGTCCCGCGTGCGCGCCCGACGCTCCGCCCGCGTGCTGGCGATCGGCGCGCTCGCCCTGCTCCCGGAGGTGGCCATGGCATCGATCTTCGGCAGCCTGTTCGCCGGCAGCCGACCGACAGAGGTCGGCACCGGCGTACTGGCGCCCTGCCCCGACAAGCCCAACTGCGTGAGGAGTGGCGCCACCGATCCCCGCCACGCAATCGCGCCGATCGCCGCGACGGCGCCGCTGCCGGACGCGCTCGCCGCGCTGGTCAGCATCGCTGCGGCCATGCCGGGGGCGCGCATCGTGACCGCGCGCGCCGACTACGCGCACCTGGAGTTCGCAACCCCGCTGATGGGATTCGTCGACGACGTCGAGCTCGCGGTCGACACGGCCGGGAGCGTGATCCAGGTCCGCTCGGCATCGCGTGTGGGGACCAGCGACTTCGGCGTCAATCGCAAGCGCATCGACGACCTCCGCCGCGCGTTCGCTGCCGCAGGCAAGGCAACCGCGCCGACCCGATGAACTCGCGCGCCACCCGGACCGACGAGCCGCCCGTGGCTGGGCTCCCGGCATCGCGGCCGGCCTGACGCATGCCCGCCAGGCTGCCGGTGGTCCGGGTGAAGCCCGGACGCGACCGCTCGCTTCGCCATCGCCATCCGTGGCTGTTCTCGGGGGCGATCGCCGCCGTCGAAGGCGAGCCGGCAAGCGGTGCGACCGTGGAGGTGCGGGCCGCCGACGGCGACCTGCTCGCGCTTGCCGCGTGGTCCCCTGCCTCGCAGATCCGTGCGCGCGTCTGGTCGTTCGCGCCAACGTCGATCGACGCTTCCTTCATCGCCCTGCGTCTGCGCAGGGCCATCGCCGCGCGCGCCGGCATGCTCGACGCGCGCCACAGCGGCATGCGCATCGTGCACGGCGAGTCGGATGGACTGCCTGGCGTCGTCGCCGACCGCTACGCCGACGTCGTCGTGGTGCAGCTGCTCTCGGCCGGCAAGTGGACAGAGAACCGCGCCCAGGAACTGGCCTACATCTCGCGCCAGCTCAAGGCGCTGGCCAAGGAACTGAACATCGTCGTGATCGCCGTGGCGCAGCTTAACC
>CAYQAF010000514.1:0-2022 GCA_964415375.1 uncultured Alcaligenaceae bacterium | reverse complement strand
CTGCCACGACGTCAAGGCCGCGGTCGACGCCGACGGCCTGCTCAATCCCGGCAAGGCGGTGCCCACGCTCGCGCGCTGCGCCGAGTTCGGGAAGATGCACGTCCACCGCGGGCAGATCGCCCATCCGGACATCCCGCGGTTCTAGCCGATGCGGGCAGATCCACATGAGCCGCCCGTCGCACCCGCCCGCCAGGGTCCGTCGATGACCGCACACGCCGACGTTCGCGCGCGCCCGGCGAAGGAAGCGGTCGTGTCACTGGTCGAGCGGCTGGTCGCCGACTACGGCGAGCGCGCGGTGACCAACGCGGCGGTGCGCGAGCAGCACGGCCACGGCGAGGGCCTCGCCGACCCGGCGCCGCCCGACGTCGTCGTCTACCCGAAGTCGACCGAAGAGGTCGCCGCGATCGTGCGGCTGTGCCATGCCGCGCGCGTACCCGTGATCGCCTTCGGCGTCGGCACGTCGCTCGAGGGCCATGTCGCCGCACTCTTCGGTGGTGTATGCCTCGACTGCTCGACGATGAACCGGATCGTCGAGGTGAACGCCGACGACCTCGACTGCCGCGTCGAGGCGGGCGTGACGCGCGAGCAGCTGAATGCCTATCTGAAGGGTACCGGACTGTTCTTCCCGATCGATCCTGGCGCCAACGCGACGATCGGCGGCATGGCCGCGACGCGCGCCTCCGGAACCAACGCGGTCCGCTACGGCACGATGCGCGAGAACGTGCTCGGCCTCACGGTTGTCACCGCGGACGGGCGCATCGTGCGCACCGGCGGGCGCGCGCGCAAGTCGGCCGCGGGCTACGACCTCACGCGCCTCTTCATCGGCCAGGAGGGCACGCTCGGGATCATCACCGAGGTCCAGCTCCGGCTCTACGGCGTCCCGGAGGCGATCTCGGCGGCCGTGTGCCAGTTCCCCGACCTGCGCGCGGCGGTGCAGACGGTGATCCTCGCGATGCAGCACGGCATTCCGGTCGCGCGCATCGAGCTCCTCGACGACGTCCAGATGGGCGCGTGCATCGGCTACTCTAAGCTCGAGGGCTTCGAGTCGAAGCCGACGCTCTTCTTCGAGTTCCACGGCACGGTGGCGGGCGTGGCCGAGCAGGCGCAGATGATGGAAGCGATCGCGGGCGAGCACGGCGGCAGCGCCTTCCACTGGGCGACCGCGCCGGAAGAGCGCTCGAAGCTGTGGAAGGCCCGCCACAACGCCTGGTACGCGGCGCTGTCGCTGCGGCCCGGTTGCATGGGCTTTTCCACCGACGCCTGCGTGCCGATCTCGCGGCTCGTCGACTGCATTCTCGAGACGCGCGAGGACGTCGCTGCCTCCGCGCTCGTCTGCCCGATCGTCGGGCACGTCGGCGATGGCAACTTCCATCTGCTGGTGCTCTACGACCCGAAGGACGCGGCCGAGCGCGAGCGGGCCGAGGCCCTTGCGAAACGCGTGTCGCTGCGCGCGATCCGCATGGGCGGCACCTGCACCGGCGAGCACGGGGTCGGCATCCACAAGCTCGACGCCGTGGTCGCCGAGCACGGCGAGCCCGCGGTGGACGTGATGCGCGCGATCAAGCGCGCGCTCGATCCGCACAACATCATGAATCCCGGCAAGACCGTGCCGGGCGTCCCATAAGCCAGGATGAAACGGCCCCCACGCTCGCTCCGCTCGCTGCCCCCCGAGGGGGCGGGTCAATCCCTCGGGGCGGCCCATCGGGATTGACATGTACACGCTCTACATCGCAAACAAGAACTACTCGTCGTGGTCGCTGCGCGGCTGGCTGTGCGCCAGGCTCTCGGGCGCGCCGTTCGAGGAGATCCTCGTGCAACTCGCCACGGGGGGGCCGAATCCGGCGTACCTCCCGTTCTCGCCGACCGGTCTCGTGCCGTGCCTGCACGACGGCGACGTCGTCGTCTGGGAGTCGCTTGCCATCGCCGAATACCTGGCCGAGCGCCACCCGGGCATGTGGCCGGACGATCCGAAGGCACGCGCGTACGCGCGTTCAATGTGCGCCGAGATGCACGCAGGCTTCC
>CAYQAF010000513.1:0-2028 GCA_964415375.1 uncultured Alcaligenaceae bacterium | reverse complement strand
CGCGGTGCAGGGCCCCTATGCGCGCGAGCTCGCGTGGCATGCATTCCTAGGGCTCGACGCTGCAACCGCCGCGCTGCGCCGCTTTCAGGGCGCGTTCTTCCGCGACTGGTTCGTCGCGCGCACCGGGTACACCGGTGAGGACGGTTTCGAGCTGATGCTGCCGGCGCCGCTCGCGCCGGGTGCATGGCGGGCGCTCGCGCAGGCAAACGTGAAGCCGTGCGGCCTCGGCGCGCGCGACACCCTGCGCCTAGAGGCGGGCATGAGTCTCTACGGCCAGGACATGGACGACACGACGACCCCGCTCGAGTCCGGACTCGCCTGGACCGTGGACCTGAAGGCGGGGCGCGACTTCGTCGGACACGCCGCACTTGACGCAGCGAGCGCCGGGCGCACGCTGCTCGGCATCGTGCTGCTCGACCAGGGCGTGCTGCGGTCGCACCAGCCGTTGTATACCCCGCTGGGCGCAGGCATGACCACGAGCGGGTCATTCGCACCCACGCTCGGGCGCTCGATCGCGCTCGCGCGGGTGCCCGCCGGGGTGAAGCCCGGCGACGCGATCGAGGTCGAGATCCGCGGCAAGCGGCTCCGTGCCGTCGCCGTCCGGCCGCCGTTCGTCCGCGACGGCAAGAGCCTGATCGAAGGAATCCTCACCGAGGGAAAGCCATGACCAAGACGCCGCAGGAGCTGAAATACACGAAGACCCACGAATGGGTACGCATGGATCCGGACGGCACGGCGTGGGTCGGCATCACCGACTTCGCGCAGGAAGCGCTCGGCGACATCGTGTTCGTCGAGTTTCCGAAGGTCGGTGCCACGGTCAAGACGGGCGAGGCGGTTGGCGTGGTGGAGTCCGTGAAGGCCGCGTCCGACGTCTACGCGCCTCTTTCCGGTGAGGTCGTCGCCATCAACGATGGGATCCCCGACCATTGGGAGGAGATCAACAAGGACGCGTTCGCCGCGTGGCTCTACAAGCTGAAGCCGTCGAACCCTGACGAGGTGAAAGCGCTGCTCGACGCCGCCCGATATGCGGCAACCGCGGAGGCGTCGAAATGACTGCGCGACCCGCCCTCACGGCGGGCGAGCTGCCCGCGTTCGCGGCGCGTCACATCGGCCCGAGCCCGGCCAAGCAGCAGGCGATGCTTACCGAGCTGGGTTTTGCGTCGCTCGATGAGCTCGTCGAGCGTCTCGTCCCCGAGACGATCCGCGATCGCGAGCCGCTTGCCTTTCCCGCCGTCGGCGACGAGGCCGAGGTGCTCGCGGCGCTGAAGCGGCTCGCGGCGAAGAACAGGTTGCTGCGCTCGTTCATCGGCATGGGCTACCACGGCACGCACACGCCGACGGTGATCCTGCGGAACGTCCTCGAGAATCCGGCCTGGTACACGTCGTACACGCCGTACCAGCCCGAGATCTCCCAGGGACGCCTGGAAGCGCTGCTTAACTTCCAGACGATGATCACCGACCTCACCGCGCTCGACGTCGCGAACGCCTCGCTGCTTGACGAGGGCACCGCGGCGGCCGAAGCGATGGCGCTCTGCTTGCGCAGCGCGGCATCGACGAGCCGCGCGTTCTTCGTGGCCGGGGACTGCCATCCGCAGACGATCGCGGTCGTACGCACCCGCGCCGGCGCGATCGGCGTCAGCGTCGTGGTGGGCGCGCCCGACGAGGCGCTCGCCGGCGATTACTTCGGCGTGCTGCTGCAGTACCCCGGCACGACCGGCGAGATCGTCGACTACCGCGCGCTCATCGCGAAGCTGCGCGCGAAACAGGCGCACATCGCCATCGCGGCGGTCGTGCTCGCGCTCGCGCTGCTCGTGCCGCCGGGCGAACTTGGCGCCGACATCGCGGTCGGCTCGACCCAGCGTTTCGGCGTGCCGATGGGCTACGGCGGGCCGCACGCCGCGTTCCTCGCCTGCACCGACGCGCTCAAGCGCAGCCTGCCCGGCCGGCTCGTCGGCGCAGCCGTGGACAGCCACGGCGACACCGCGTACCGGCTCGCGCTGCAGACGCGCGAGCAGCACATCCGACGCG
>CAYQAF010000512.1:0-2028 GCA_964415375.1 uncultured Alcaligenaceae bacterium | reverse complement strand
CGAACGCGACGGGTCGTGCGAGATTTCGGCTGCACTCGTCGTCGAACTCGAGCTTGACCGGCTTCCAATCGCCACCCATCTGCTCCCTGTACATCCGCGTGACGAGAAACTGGTGTCCGGCGACGAGCAGGCCACCATAGAGGAGTCCGCCGATCAGCGTCGCGACGAGATATATGGCAACGAGAGGCAGCACGCGGCGCACGTCGATGCCCGCCCAGTCGAGTCCCGCATCGGTCAGCTGGCGGCACCCCCACGTGATCGCGATCGTCGCCGCGGTGAGCAGCAGCCACCACAGCAGCAACGGCAATGCGATCCGGGCCACCCGGCCACGTGTTGCGTCCGCGCTGTCTACGAGGACGCGCGCGGGTGACACGCCGGTGAAGACGAGGGCGGGCACCGCGTACAGCCAGCGCGCGAGCTGCCAGGCTGCGAGCAACGCATAAGTCGCGACCAGGACCACCGCAATCAGCTTTGCGCGTTGCCACTCGGGCGGATGCTCCGCGAGGTAATAGTTGATGTCGTGCCCGCCGAGCAGCGTGAACCAGATTACGGCCGCCGCAGACAGAAAGGGCAGTGACAGAAGCAGCAGGCGCAAGAACACGCGCGCCGAGAGCAGGATCAGCCTCGGCAGCAGCCGGAGCACGAACGCGACCGTGGACCAGACCGTGACGCGATGCCGGGCGATCGCGTGTCCGCCGATCCAGCTCTGGCCGGCGAACTCGGCCAGCAGCAGGCTCACGCTGAGGGCCGCGATCACCAGTAGGAACGCAATACCAATTGGCGACAACGCGAAGGCCGCGATGTCGAAGTTACTGATCACCGGCGCGCCGGAGGCAAGCACGATGCGGCGGCCAATCCAGCTGACGATCGGCGTGAAGATCGCCACGCCCAGCAGCTGCATCAGCAAGTGAAAGGCGAGCGACGTGCGCCATTGCGAGCGGAAGTCCGCCCACGCGCGCGCGGCCAGCCCGGTGTCCATTCAGGGTGCGGTTACGGCAGCGCGGCTCTTGTCCCTGATCGCCCGAAACTCGCTGCCTTCGCGCCAGTTCGGCCAGCCGCTCTCGTTCGCGACTGCGAGCCCCACGTCGTAATACAACTCGAGATCCTGCAGCGTACCGCTGACGTCCCACGCCGGGTCGTACTCGTCCGACGGCTTGTGGTAGCGGTTGGCGACGTAGTCGTCGAGCCACGCACGGCCGTACTCAGCACCCTTCGTCGGGCTGTCGATGCCGGCTTTCGTATAGAGCATCGGCACGCCGCGCTTGGCGAGGTTGAAGTGATCGGAGCGGTAGTAGAAGCCCTTCTCGGGTGACGGCTCCTGCACGAGCACGCGCTGCTGCTTCGCGGCTGAGCGACGCAGGTAGTCATCGAGTTCCGAGGCGCCGTAACCGATCACCGTGATGTCACGTGTCTTGCCAATCGCGTAGAGGTTGTCCATGTTGAGGCCGCCGGCCATGTTCTTGACCGGTGCCGGCGGGTTATCGGCGAAGTGCTGGCTGCCGAGCAGGCCCGATTCCTCGGCCGTGACGGCGACGAACATCACCGAGCGTTCCGGACGCGGCTTCGTCGCGGCGAACACCCGGCCCAGTTCGATCAGCGCCGCGATGCCGGTGGCATTGTCCGACGCGCCGTTGAAGATCGTGTCGACGTGGCTGTCGTCCGCGCCCGCGGTCTTGCCGAGGTGGTCCCAATGGGCCGTGTAGAGGAAATACTCGCCTGGACGTTCACTGCCCGGCACCACGCCCACGACGTTGTAGGTCGTCGAGAATTTCACGTCGTTACGCACCCCGACGCTCGCCTTGACCCCGAGCGGCCGCGGCCGGAACTTCCGGTCCGACGCAGCCTGCTTGAGTTGCTCGTAATCCTCGCCGGCCAAGGCGAGCACCCGTTGCGCCGCTTCCTGCGTCATCCATCCCTCGAGCGCGAGGCGCTGCGTCGCGTAGTCGTCGATGCGCAGGTCGATCTGCGAGGCGGAGCCGTTGCGGACGACTTCCCATGGGTATCCGGCGGGCTTGGTCTCATGGACGA
>CAYQAF010000511.1:0-2033 GCA_964415375.1 uncultured Alcaligenaceae bacterium | reverse complement strand
CTACGTGTGCTGCTCCGGCTCATGTGTCCAGTGCTGCAACGCCTCGCACTGCAACGATTCGAACCCCTGCACCGTGGACACCTGCAGCGTGCTGCACACCTGCAGCCACGGTCCGGCCACCGACGGCACCAGCTGCGGCACGGCTGGCCGGTGCTGCACGGGAACCTGCTACGAGGGCGCCAACTGCTGCAACAGCGGCGACTGCGACGATTCCAACGCATGCACGACCAACACCTGCTCGAGCCACACCTGCACCTACCCGGCCCTGCCGGACACGACGCGGCTCGAGGCCGTCGAGTTCAAGATCGCGCACCTCGAGCGCGCGGTGCAGGAACTGAGCGACGTGCTCTACCGCCAGCAGCAGCAGCTCGACGCGGCACTGGCGATGAACCAGCGCCTGCGTGAGCAGCTCGAGGAACTCGAGGGGCGCGCTGGCGAAGCGACGTCCTCCGAGATTCCGCCGCACTACTGACCCCGAGGCCGTGCGGCAGTGATCAAGAAAGCCTGGGCCGCTTACGCCGCGCTGTTTACCGTCGCTGTCGTGGCCGGCGAGATCGCCAACCTTCGCGCCGGCGGCACCGTGGACTTCCGCACCATGGCCAACTGGGTGGTGACTGCCGTGCTGCTCATCGCCACGTGGGGCTACGCGCTGCAGCGCCCGTTCGGCTCGCAACGCTACTGGAACGGCGCGAGCTGGGTGGTGCTCGGCGCAAGCCTCATCACGATCGTGCCGGCGGCACTCGCCGGCAGCACGGCGCTGATCATGGTCGCAGTGCTGCTGCCGCTCGTGTTGCCGGCGCTGTACGCCATGTTCCGCTATGCGTATCGCTCACCGCAGGTGTGGGCAGCCCGCACACGCGACGACGCATCGCTCAAGGAATGATCGACGGCCCTGGATCCAGCTCGGCGCCGGCACGCAGCAGCGTTCCGGCCCCCTCGACCACGATCAGGTTCTGGCCGAACGCCACGCCGTGCAGCGCAGCGTCCCAGCGATAGGTCTTCAGCGTGCGCAAGGGCTCGTCGCCCTCCACCTCGGCCGTCGCCTGGTTGGTCGTGGTGATGCGGCAGCGTGTGCACGCTTTGACGCGCCGCAGCCGCACCGGGCCGGCCACCAGGTCGCCGAGCTCATCCTCGCCATAGGCCGGCAGCCCGTCGAGCACGAGGTTCGGCCGGAAGCGATCCATGGGCAGCGGCACGGCGAGCCGCAAATTCAGGTCGGCGAGCGAGGCGCGCCCGACCACGAGCAGCGCGAAGCCGTCGGAAAACAGGTTCGGCGCCGCGAGCCCGCCGGTCCACGCGACGTCACTCAGGCGCACCCGTGACTGATCGAAGCGGACCAGGCGCAGCGGCCGCCCGAGCAGCTCGCTCAACCAGCGGGCAGCCTCGTCGCCTTGATCGAAGGCTGCGCTGCAGTCGCGCCACACGGTTGCAACCACCGCCTGACCGCTGAAGCCGAACGGCACGGTCACGCTGCCCGCGCCTTCGGCATGGAGGTAGAGCGCAGCGCCGTCCAACGAAGGCGCAACGAGCGCCAGGCGTGGCAGTTCGCGCTGCGTGACGAACCGGCGATCCGCACCGACCACCATCCACTCGCGGTCGTGTTCCAGCCCGGTCGGGGTGAGTCGCGCCTCGCGCAGCGTGAGGCCGCGGCACGACTTCACCGGGTAGACGTGGAGCGAAGCGAGCGTGAGCATGAGGGGACAGGGGACAGGGGACAGGGGACAGGGGACAGGGGACAGTGTTCGGAGGTGCCGCTGCAGAATCAAGTGCCGCCGCACCTCTTCACTGTCCCCTATCCCCTATCCCCTGTCCCCTTCCCCTCCCCTACGCCAGTGCCAGCGGCTGCGGCCGGCCGACCTGGTAGCCCTGCACGAAGTCGACGCCCATGCGCCGCGCCGAGTCGAGCGCACTCATGTCCTCGACGTGCTCGGCGATGACGCGGAAGTTGAGCGAGCGGGCGAGCTTGATCATCGCGGTCACCATCGCCTGGTTGACGGTGTCGGAGGCGAGGTTGCGGATGAAGTAGCCGTCGA
>CAYQAF010000510.1:0-2047 GCA_964415375.1 uncultured Alcaligenaceae bacterium | reverse complement strand
TCGTCGCGCCAGTTGTAGAGCTGCTCCTTCAACTGGTACTCGACGATCTGGCGCTTTTCCTCGACGACCAGGATCTCCTCCAGGCCGAGCGCGAAGTCGCGCACGCCTTCGGGCTCGAGCGGCCAGGTCATCCCGACCTTGTAGACGCGGATGCCCAGCGCCGCGCACTTGCGCTCGTCGAGGCCGAGGTCCTCCAGCGCCTGGCGCACGTCGAGGTAGCTCTTGCCACTGGTGATGATGCCGAGGCGTGGGTTCGGGGAGTCGATGACCACCCGGTTCAGGCGATTCACCCGGCAGTAGTGCAGTGCCGCGTACACCTTGTAGTCCTGCATCCGCGCCTCGGTGGCGAGGAACGCGTCGGGCCAGCGGATCGACACGCCGTCCGGCGGCAGCGGGAAATCGTCGGGGATGATGATGCTGGTGCGCGCCGGGTCGACGTGGACCGACGCCGAGCTTTCGACCGTGTCGGCGACGCACTTGAAGCCGACCCAGCAGCCCGAGTAGCGGCTCATCGCCCAGCCGTGCAGCCCGAGGTCGAGGATCTCCTGCACCGACGAGGGATACAGCACCGGCATCAGCGCGGCAGAAAACGCGTGGTCGGACTGGTGCGGTATCGTCGACGACTTCGCCGCGTGGTCGTCGCCGGCGAGTACCAGCACCCCACCGTGCCTCGATGTGCCTGCGTAGTTGGCGTGCTTGAACACGTCGCCGCAGCGATCCACGCCCGGGCCCTTGCCGTACCACATCGAGAACACGCCGTCGACCTTCGCGCCGGCGTGGAGGTTGAGCTGCTGCGTGCCCCAGATCGCGGTGGCCGCGAGGTCCTCGTTCAGACCCGGTTGGAAGCGCACGTTGGCGCGGTCGAGGAACTTCGCTGCCTTCCACAGCGCCTGATCGAGTCCTCCCAGGGGCGATCCGCGGTAACCCGAGACGAACCCGGCGGTGTCGAGCCCCGCGAGGCTGTCCCGCTGCCGCTGCAGCATCAGCAGCCGGACCAGCGCCTGCACGCCGGTGAGGTAGACGCGGCCGGATTCGAGCGCGTACTTGTCGTCCAGCGCGACTTCGCGCAGGACGGGGGCGGCTGGCGCCATGGGCATAGTGCTCCGCAAAAAAGATCGTGTCTTTCGGGACGCCGCGGAAGCCCGTTCGGTTCCGGTGCGACGTCGCGGGTACCCTTCGTGGGGGCGTCGCGACTGGGCGCGGAGTTTACGCTTTCGTCACACGCCTGAACAGGTCACAATCCCGACGCGCGCGCCAGCCGACCGACGGACCGCCGCTCACTGGACTACCCTTCGCGCTGACGCGCTCCGGGATTGATTCGCCCTCGGGGCGGCCCATCAGGCTCATCGACCGACGTGACCGACTTCGCGCTCCTTCCCGCCGTCGAGATCGAGACCGGACCGTCGCCGGATGCCACGGTGATCTTCCTGCACGGTCTCGGCGACGACGGTCACGGCTGGTCCGACGTCGTCCCCGCGCTCGGCCTGCTGTCCACGATGCGCGTGCGGTTTCTGTTTCCGCACGCGCCGGAGATGGCGGTCACGATCAACGGCGGCTACGTGATGCCCGCGTGGTACGACCTCCTCGACAACGACTTCAACGCGCGCGCCGATCTGTCGGGCGTGCGCACTTCGCGCGTCCACGTCGACCACCTGATCGCGCGCGAGCGCAAGCGCGGCATCGCGCACCAGCGCATCGTGCTGGGCGGCTTCTCGCAGGGCGGGGCGATCGCCTTGTACGCGGGGCTGCGCCACCCGGTGCGGCTCGCGGGACTGATCTCGCTGTCGGCCTACGTGATCGATCCGTCGTCGCTCCCGGCCGAGGCCGCAGAAGCGAACCGCGACGTGCCGATCTTCATGGCGCACGGCAGCGAGGACGACGTCGTGCTCTATCACTGGGGCGAAGCCTCGCGATTGCTGCTCGAGCGCGACGGCTGGTCGGTCGCGTGGCACCGCTATCCGATAGGCCACGGGGCGATCGCCGAGGAGATCGCCGCGATGGGACGCTTCATCGAGCAGGTGTTGCCGCCCTGACCAGGTACCGGGCG
>CAYQAF010000509.1:0-2049 GCA_964415375.1 uncultured Alcaligenaceae bacterium | reverse complement strand
CGCGGCTACAAGGAGAAGGGCAACATCAACACGCCGCTCGAGCTCGCGATCGACAACGAGATCGACCGCTTCAGCCTCGCGATCGACGTCATCAACCGCGTGCCGCGGCTGCAGGTGGCCGGCGCGCACGCCAAGGAGAAGTTCCGCGACATGCAGATCGATTGTCGCAGCTACGCGCACGAGCACGGGGTCGACCAGCCGGAAGCGGCGGACTGGACCTGGCCGTTCTGACAGCGGGCATTGGCGTCGCAGCCCGCGGGCGCCTCACCCGCGCGACCAGCCGCCCTCGCACCCCTGGAACAGCCGGTTCGCGTCCGCCGGTCCCCAGGTGCCCGCGGCGTACTCGAGCAGCGGCACCGTGCCGGGCTCGCGCCAGGCCGCGAGGACCGAGTCGCAGTACTGCCAACTCGCCTCGATCTCGTCGGCGCGCAGGAACAGCGTGGCATCGCCGCTCATCGCGTCGAGGAGCAGCCGCTCGTACGCGTCGGGGGGCTCGGTGCCGAAGTGCTCGCGGTAGTCGAATGCCAGCGCCGCCGGCGCCATCACCATCTCCGGCCCCGGCCGCTTGACGCCGAACGAGAGGCCGATCGTCTCCTCGGGCTGGATGCCGATCGAGAGCACGTTCGGCCGCATCTGGCAGAGCGTGCCGTCGCGCAGCGCCCGGTGGTACGCGGCGGACGACATGCCTTCGGGCTGGTTGAACAGCTGCAGCGGCGGCATGCGGAACTGCACCCGCACCTCGGTGAAGCGCCTCGGCATGCGCTTGCCGTGACGCAGCAGGAACGGCACGCCCCGCCAGCGCCAGTTGTCGACCTCCGCGCGTAGCGCGACGTAGGTTTCGGTCGTCGAGCCCGGCGCGACGCCTGCCTCGTCGAGGTAGCCCGCGACGTTCGCCGCGCCGATCGTCCCGGGACCGTAGCGGGCACGCACGCCGTGCAGCGCGGCATCCTCGCGGTCGACCGCGCGCAGCGCCTTCAGCACGTCGACCTTCCGGTTGCGGACCACGTCGGCATCGAGCGAGGCGGGCGGCTCCATCGCGACGAGCGCGAGGACCTGCAGCATGTGGTTCTGCACGACGTCGCGCATCGCGCCGGTGCCGTCGTAGTAGGCGGCCCGTCCCTGCTCGACGCCGACGGTCTCGGCGACCGTGATCTGGACGAGCTCGACGTGGTGCCGGTTCCAGACCGGCTCGAAGATGGCGTTGTGGAAGCGCAGGCCCAGCAGGTTCTGCACCGTCTCCTTGCCCAGGTAGTGGTCGATGCGCAGCACCTGGTGCTCGCCGAGCTCGCGGTGCACCGCGTCGTTCAGCGCGCGCGCGCTCGCGAGGTCGTGGCCGAAGGGCTTCTCGATGACCACGCGCCGGTAGCCGACGCCTTCGTGGTCGTGGCGATGGACGATGCCCGCGGCGCACAGCAGCGCGATGGCGGTCCCGAACAGGCCCGGGCGCAGGGCCAGGTAGCACACGCGCCCGAATTCGCGGCGGCCGGCGAGCGCGTCGACCTCCGCGCACAGCTTCTGCAGCGACACGAGGTCGCCGACGTCTGCGCTGCGGTAGTGGACATCGCGAGCGATCGCCTCGAACGCGTCCACGAGGTCCGCGGGAAGGGCGGCGCGAAGCTCTGTCCTGAACGAGTCGTCGTTCATCTCCCGCCGCCCGACACCGACGACCTGGATGCCCGCGCCGAGCAGGCCCGCGTGCGCGAGACGCGCCACCGCGGGCACGAGCTTGCGGCGCGCAAGATCGCCGCTGCCCCCGAAGATCACGAGTTGCGCCAAGCGGCCTGTAGCGGAGGCGTTCATCGACTGCACCTTACGTCATTCGGATCTTGTTGTTGTCCTGGACAAACATAATTTGCTCGCATCGAAGTGGTGCGTCCCCGGCGTCGAATGCATTGACGCGCAAGCGGAAGTGGTGCGCAGGAGCAAGGGACCTGTGCCTGCGCCCTATCTTGTGGCAACGCGATCACTCATTGCCGAAAGCGCCTGCCCGAAGCGCTCGGAGTTGTTGCTTTCGCGCATATTTGCTTGCGCGCAGGCCGCTGCGGACGC
>CAYQAF010000508.1:0-2054 GCA_964415375.1 uncultured Alcaligenaceae bacterium | reverse complement strand
GAGGTGGTTGCGTTGCGCCGGCAATCCGCCGTTGATCGCGCAGGCGCCCATCGCCACGAGCACCTTGCAGTGGCGGCGGAACTCACGCAGCACGTGCACGTTCTCCGCGTTGCAGATGCCGCCTTCGATGAGGCCGATGTCGCAGGGCCCGACGTGCTTGATGTCGGTCAGGGGGGTACGATCGAATTCGACGTGCTGCAGCAGGTCGAACAGCCGCTCGTCGATGTCCAGGAACGACATGTGGCAGCCGAAGCAGCCGGCGAGCGAGGTCGTCGCCACCTTGAGCTTGCGGGGCGCGGCGACCGTCATCGCGTTTCGCCTTCCGGCGCCGCGCGCGGTGCGTCGCCCTTCGCCTGCGCGCTCACCGGCTCGAGGTCGTAGCGCCGCTTGCCGATCGGCACTGCGAAGCCCACGCGCTTCTTCAGGATCACGCCGACCGGGCACACCTCGACCGCCTTGTCGGTGACCGCGATGTCGGTGTCGGCGAGCCGACCCGACTCGGCGTTGACGATCAGGTGCTTGCTCATGCCGCGGCCGGAGAGCGCGAACACGCTCTTGCCGTCGACCTCGGCGGAGGCCCGCACGCAGAGCTCGCAGAGGATGCAGCGGTTGAGGTCGAGCAGCAGCGCCGGGTGCGAGGCGTCGATCGGCCGGTTCGGGAAGAAGTGGTCGAGGTCGGTCGAAAGCACCTCGAGGTCGTACGCCACGGCCTGCAGCAGGCAATTGCCGCTCTTCTCGCACGACGGGCAGAAGTGGTTGCCCTCGACGAACAGCATCTGCACCAGCGTGCGCCGGTTTTCCTCGAGATCGGGGGCCGCGCACTCGATGACGAGACCCGCCTGCGCGGGCAGCGTGCACGAGGCGACGGTCTGTCCGTTCGCGCGCACCGTACACACCTTGCAGCTGCCGTGCGGCTTGAACTCGCGGTGGTAGCAGAGGTGCGGGATGTAGTGGCCGGCGGAGAGCGCGGCCTGCATCACGGTCTCGCCGGGCGTGAACGGCACGGCGGTGCCGTCGAGCATGAACGTGTCGCGGTCGGGTGTGGAGTGCATCGGGGTGTTCCTGCCGTGTGACCAGGCCCCGGTCAGTCGACCGCGCCGATGTGCGCGCCCGCGTCGTCGCGGCCGGTCATCGCACGGGCGCGCGCGAGCGCGCCGTCCAGGTCGAACGCCGGCTCGAACTCGGTGGACTGGAGCCTGCGCTCGTACGCGGGCCGGAAGCGCTTCAGCGTGTCGACGAGCGGATTGCAGGCGGTGTGGCCGAGCCCGCAGTGCGACGACGCCTGCAGCAGACGGGCGAGCCGCTCGATCCGCGCGAGGTCGTGCAGCGAGCCCTTCTGCTCGGCGAGCTTGTCCATCACGTTGCAGAGCAGCGTCGTGCCGACGCGGCAGGGCGTGCAGAAGCCGCAGCTCTCGTGCGCGAAGAAATGGGCGAAGTTGCGCGCCACCTCGAACATGTCGCGCGACTCGTCGAAGACTATGAAGGCCCCGGCCGTGGGCAGGTCCTCGAAGGCGAGCTGGCGGTCGAATTCCGCGGCGCCGACGCAGATGCCCGATGGCCCCGACACCTGGACCGCCTGCGTGCGCTCGGCGCCGCAGTCCGCGAGCACCTGGCGCACCGTGACGCCGAACGGGTACTCGTAGATGCCGGGCCGGGCACAGTCGCCGGACACGGACAGCACCTTGGTGCCGGCCGAGCGCGTCGTGCCGATCTCCCGGTACCAGACGCCGCCGTGGATGGCGATCAGCGCTGCCGCGCAGAACGTCTCGACGTTGTTGACGACGGTCGGCTGCTGGCGGTAGCCGTGCGTCACCGGATACGGCGGGCGGTTGCGCGGGATGCCGCGCTTGCCCTCGAGGGACTCGATCAGCGCGGATTCCTCGCCGCAGACGTAGGCGCCCGCGCCGACGTGGATCTCGATGTCGAAGTCGAAGCCCGGCTGGCCGGCGATCGTCTTGCCGAGCAGGCCCTCGGCACGCCGTCGCGCGAGCACCGCGCGGAGGTGCGGGAGCATGTACGCGTACTCGCCGCGCAGGTAGAGGAAGCCCTGGCGG
>CAYQAF010000507.1:0-2061 GCA_964415375.1 uncultured Alcaligenaceae bacterium | reverse complement strand
ACCTCGTCGTCCGGCGCCTCGGCGACGAGCCGCTGCGGATCGTCGCGCGGGCCGGCCATCCGCTGGCACGGGCGCGCCGCGCGGGCGCCGACGCGCTCGTCCGGGTACCCTGGATCGTGCAGACGCCGGAGAGCCCGCTGCGACGCGACGTCGACGCGATGCTGTCCGCCGCCGGACTGCGTCTCCCGCGCAGCGTCGTGGAGACGGTGTCGGTGGTCGCCACGCTCGCCCTCCTGCAGGAGAGCGACGCCGTGACCGCGATGCCGAAGGCGCTCGCCGACCACTACGCCCGGTACGGAATGGTCGTTGCCCTGCCGGTCGAGTTGCCGGCGCCGGCGAGCCGCTACGAACTGGTGACGCGCGCGCGGCGGGAGCTCTCGCCCGCGGCGCGGGCGTTCGTGGCGATGCTCGGGACGGACGCGGCGCGCGCCGCCGTCAAACGTAGTCGACGTTGACGATCTCGTAGGCGCGCACGCCGCCCGGCGCCTGCACCTCCGCCGTGTCGCCCTCGCTCTTGCCGATCAGCGCGCGCGCGACCGGCGAGTTGATCGAGACCTTGCCGGCCTTGATGTCGGACTCGTCGTCGCCGACGATCTGGTAGGTGACCCGTTCGCCGCTGTCGAGGTCCTCGATCTCGACGGTCGCGCCGAACACGACGCGTCCCTCGGCGTCGATCGACGCCGGATCGATCACCTGTGCGTTCGCGATCTTGCCCTCCAGCTCCGCGATGCGGCCCTCGATGAAGCCCTGCCGCTCCTTGGCCGCGTCGTAGTCGGCGTTCTCGGACAGGTCGCCGTGGGCGCGCGCGTCGGCGATCGCCTGGATGACAGCCGGTCGCTCGGCGGTCTTCAGCCTGTGGAGCTCCGCCTTGACGCGTTCTGCGCCGCGGACCGTCATCGGAATCCTGCTCATGTCGAAGCCTGCTGGAAAAAGCGCAACCGGAAGCGACTCGGCGCTTCCGGTCCGGCAAGTGTAGTGGAAAAGACCGGCGCTACGAAAGACGGGAATGCAGTCCCTGCACCGGATAGGGCACGAGCTCGCGCATCGCCGTCATCCCGATCACGGCCGCCCGGGCGCCGGCGATCGTCGTGAAGGTCGGCACCTGGTCGTTGAGCGCCTCGCGGCGGATCACGTAGCTGTCGTGGATGGCGCTCTTCTTTTCCTCGACGGTGTTGACGACCAGCGCGATCTCGTCGTTCTTCAGCATGTCGACGATGTGCGGGCGGCCTTCCGCGACCTTGTTGACCGCAGTCACCGGGATGCCCGCGGCAGCCAGCGAGGCGGCGGTGCCGCGCGTCGCCACGATCCGGAAGCCGAGCTCGTGCAGCATGCGCGCGGTCTCGATCGCGCGCGGCTTGTCGCCGTTCTTCACGCTCACGAACACGCGGCCCGACGACGGCAGCTTCACGCCCGCGGCGAGCTGGCTCTTGACGAACGCCTCGCCGAAGGTCTCGCCCACGCCCATCACCTCGCCGGTCGACTTCATTTCCGGCCCGAGGATCGTGTCGACACCCGGGAACTTGATGAAGGGGAACACCGCCTCCTTCACCGAGTAGTACGGCGGCACGATCTCGCCATGCACGCCCTGCTCGGCGAGCGAGCGGCCGACCATGCAGCGCGCGGCGATCTTGGCGAGCGGCCGGCCGGTCGCCTTCGACACGAAGGGTACCGTGCGCGACGCGCGCGGGTTGACCTCGAGCACGTAGACGACCTGCCCGTCCTGCTCGTTGCCCTGGATCGCGAACTGGACGTTCATCAGGCCGACCACCGACAGGCCGCGCGCCATCTCGACCGTCTGGCGGCGCAGCTCGTCCTGCAGGGCCGGCGACAGCGAGTACGGCGGCAGCGAGCAGGCCGAGTCGCCGGAGTGCACGCCGGCCTGCTCGATGTGCTCCATGATGCCGCCGATCAGCACCTCGCGGCCGTCGCAGATCGCGTCGACGTCGACCTCGATCGCGTCGTTGAGGAAGCGGTCGAGCAGCACCGGCGAGTCGTTGCTGACCTTGACCGCCTCGCGCATGTAGCGCTCGAGGTCGCGCGGGTCGTGCACGATCTCCATCG
>CAYQAF010000506.1:0-2062 GCA_964415375.1 uncultured Alcaligenaceae bacterium | reverse complement strand
GGGCGCCGTGAGCCTGAACGACGGCTCGCTCACCGGCGTCATGCACGAGGCCGAGAAGAACTCGTTCAAGTGCTCCGGTCTCGGCGGTTCGCGAATGGGCCCGGCGGGCCTCGCGCGCTTCTTCCGCAAGAAGGCGCTGATCCGCCAGACTGGCCGGCCCGCGACGATCGGCATGTTCGACGAGGCCAACGCCTCGCCCTCATGACGATCGAGGTCGCGTCGACTTCGTCCAATCGCCAATGGGTGCTCGCCGGGCGCCCGGTCGACCGTGCCGTGCGCGAGAGCGATTTCCGGCTCGTCGAGTCGCCGGTGCCGATGCCCGGGCGCGGCGAGTTCCTGGTGCGCACGCTGTACCTCTCGGTTGCCCCCGTGATGCGGCAGTACATGATCGACGGCGCCGGCATCGAGCCGCCGCTCGCGATCGGCGACGTGATGCGAGGCCGTGGCGTCGGACAGGTCGTTGCGTCGAACCATCCGGACTACGCGCCCGGCGATTTCGTGCAGGGCAAGCTCGGCTGGCAGGAGTACTCGGTCAGCGACGGCTCGCCGTACTACATGATGTACAAGATCCGGCAGCGCCTCGTGCCGCTCTCGACGGCGGTCGGCGCGCTCGGCATCACGGGCTTCACTTCGTATCTCGGGCTCGTCGACCTGGGCCAGCCGAAGAAGGGCGAGACGGTGCTGGTGTCGGGCGCCGCGGGCGGCGTCGGCTCGAACGTCGGCTGGATTGCCCGCAACCTCGGCTGCCGCGTCGTCGGCATCGCGGGGACGAGCGCCAAGTGCTGGACGCTGACCGAACGGCTCGGCTACGACGCCGCAATCAACTACCGCACGGACGACGTTGCCGCGCGGATTCGCGAGCTCTGCTCGGGTGGCGTCGACGTCTTCTTCGACAACGTGGGCGGCGAGATCCTCGATCACGCGCTCGGCGCGCTGAATCGCTATGGGCGCGTCGTCTGCTGCGGACGCATCGCCGAGTACCTCAAGCCGCCGGACGAGGCGTACCGGCTGCGCAACTGGCACATGGTCGGCCGGCAACGGGCGACGATGCGCGGGTTCTTCATCTACGATTTCGCCGAGCACTTTCCGCGCGCAGAGCGGCAGATGGCCCAGTGGATCGCGGAGGGGCGCATGCGGTATCTCGAGGACGTGCTCGAAGGCTTCGAGCAGATGCCTCGCGCGCTGATGCGGCTCTATTCGGGCCAGAACACCGGCAAGCAGTTGGTGCGTGTCGATCCCGCCGCGAAATAGGGGACATTCTCTTAATTGGGGACATTCTCCTTTTTCGATGCCGAAAAAGGAGAATGTCCCCAATTAAGAGAATGTCCCCTAATTTCGGACTTCGCTGCGGATCTGCGTGCCGAGAAGCAGCCCCAGCAACACCAGTCCGAGGATCAGCGAAAACGCCTGCTGATAGCTGTCGTAGCGGTCGTACAGCACACCGGTGAGCCAGATGCCGAGGCCGCCGCCAAGCGACTCCATCAGGCTGATGACGCCGCCGATCTTGCCCGCCGCGCGCAGGCCGAAATTGCTGACCGCGAGCATGTTGTACAGCGTGAAGAGCCCGCCCCAGCCCAGGCCCACGATCGCGATCGACGGCAGCACGAGGTCCTTGCGCAACGTCGCGAGGCCCGCGACGCCGACCAGCATGATGGCCAGGCAGATCAGGAACACCTTGTGACGGTCGATGCGGTCCGCCAGCGCGCCGTTGACGAGCTTGCCGGTGAGGCCGAGGAGCCCGAGCAGCGACAGCGCGAAGCCGGCGTTCAGCGGCTCGAAGCCGAGCCCGCGCAGGTGCAGGAACAGGTGGTTGTAGAGCGCGAGGATCGAGTAGTAGATCAGCATGCCCGACAGGCCGATCGCCCAGAACGTGCGCGTGCGCATCGCCTCGGGCAGCGAAAGGCCTTCGAGGCGCAGGTCGCGGCCGGCGGTGGCATCGAGACCGAGCGCGACCGAGCCCACGTCGCGTGGCGAGTTCCGCACGACCGCGAGGATGAACACCAGCAGCACGATCGGCAGCGCGGCCTCCATCAGGAAGGCCTGCCGCCAGCCGAAGCGCTCG
>CAYQAF010000505.1:0-2067 GCA_964415375.1 uncultured Alcaligenaceae bacterium | reverse complement strand
TGGCTGCGTCGATGTCCGAAGCGGAGGTCACGTCCAGCCGCAGCGCCGTGGCCGCGAGGCCGCGACCACGCAACCCAGCGGCCGCGGCCTCGACGCTCGCTGCGTCGAGATCCGTGAGGCAGACCGGATGGCCGCGTTCGGCGAGGTGCGTCGCGATGCCGAGGCCGATGCCGCTGCCGGCCCCGGTCACGAGCGCGCGCAGGCCGCGGACGTTCATCGCTTCGCCTTGCGGCGTGCCGGGCGCTTCGCGCGCGGTACGCTGCGCGCGCCGGAGAGAAAATGGTACGCCCAGTACAGGTCGCGCTCGTCGCTGCCGCGCGCGGAGCGGTCGAGCAGCGGGTGCGTGAACGCGTCGATGATCTCCTCGAGCGGCGGCGGCTGGTCGCGCGCGCCGGGCCGTTGCGGGCTTCCGCGCCGCGATCCGCTGATTCTGGCCAACTGCGCGCCGCCGTGCAACGAATGTTGAAGTTCAACAAACGTGTTCGCTGCAGGCGATCATGTGCTGCGGGACTCGCTACCCCGCAATCCGAATGGCAAGATCCTCAAGCGCGAGCTGCGCGCGGAATACGTGTGCGCATGAGTCGCGCGGCAGGAGGATCGATTGGACGCCAATGACTGGCAGGAACGGTTCTTCGCCTCCGCCGACGGCCTGCGGCTGCATTATCGCGACTACGCTGCAATCGAGCCAGGCCGCGTCCCAGTGCTCTGCCTGCCGGGACTCACGCGCAACTGCCGCGACTTCGAGGCCACGGCGCTGCGGCTGCGGCACACGCGTCGCGTCCTGAGCCCCGACCTGCGCGGGCGCGGGCGCTCGCAGCACGACCCGAACTGGCAGAACTACCATCCGGGCACCTATCTCGCGGACCTTGCGCGACTGCTCGAGGACGCTGCGGTCGACCGCGTGATCCTGCTCGGCACCTCGCTCGGCGGCATTCTTTCGATGCTGCTCTGCGCGACGGCGCCGCGATTGCCGGTGGCCGTGATCCTCAACGACATCGGCCCCGAGGTCGCTGCCGAGGGTTTGCAGCGGATTTCCAGCTATGTCGGGCGCAGCGCCCCGGTGCGCAACTGGGACGAGGCCGCGGCGCAGATGCGCGCGACCTACGGGCTCGCCATGCCCGACGCGGGTGACGAGGACTGGCACGCGTTCGCCCGCCGCAGCTACGTGGAGGTGGACGGCGTGCCGCAACTCGCCGTCGATCCGGGCATCGGCGAGGCCGTGCGAGCCGCTCCAGCCGGTGCCGCGCCGGATCTCTGGCCGGTCTATGCTGCACTGCAGCCGCTACCCGCGCTCGCAATCCGCGGCGCAGTCTCGGACGTGCTCTCGGAGGCGACCTTCGATCGCATGGCGCGCGAGAAGCCTGATCTCGTCCGGGTCACTGCGGCTCGACGCGGCCACCCGCCATTGCTCGACGAGCCCGAGTGCGTCGCTGCGATCGACGAGTTCCTCGCCCGGCTGCCCTGATCGCCATGGCCATCGAATGGATCGGCCTGCTCGCGGACTGGCGCTGCTGCTGTCCCTTTGAACCGGGGTCGAGCCCGACGCGCGCGCGGGCGGCGCAGTATCATCACCAGTCGTGCGTAACCCGACGACGTCATTGCTGTCATTCCTGGCCCTCGGCGCGCTCGGCGCCGCGACGTTGCTGGCGCTGCTCGCGCCGCTCGGCTGGCCGTTCGAGCTGTTTGCGCATTTCCGCTCCCAGTACGCAGTCGCCGCGGTGCTGGTGACGCTGGTCCTCGCCTGGCAGAGGCGAGGGTTCGCGGCCGGGATCGCGCTGCTTCTCGTCGCGTGGAACGCGCTCCCGGTCGTGCAGCGGGCGTCGGCCGATGCCCCGCCCGTGTCCTGCGACGGGCCGGCATTCACCGTGGCGACGGTGAATCTGCAGTATTCGAACCTGCGCCACGACCGATTGCTCGCCTGGCTCGCCGGGCACCCCGCCGATTTGATCGTCGTCCAGGAACTCACCAGCGCGTGGGCGCAGGCCCTGGCCGGCAGCGATGCTCATCCGCATCGCTTCCTGCTGACCCGTGAGGATCCCTACGGGATCGGGGTGCTCAGCCGCTGGC
>CAYQAF010000504.1:0-2068 GCA_964415375.1 uncultured Alcaligenaceae bacterium | reverse complement strand
GCGACCGGCTGTTCTACTTCACCACCTGCGGCTGGATGATGTGGAACTGGCTCGCGAGCGGGTTGGCCGCCGGGGCGTCGCTGCTGCTGTTCGACGGCTCGCCCTTCGTCTCGCGCGGGCGGGTGCTCTGGGAGCTCGCCGAGACCGAGCGCATGACGCACTTCGGCACGTCGGCCAAGTACATCGACGCGCTGCGCAAGGTGGCGCTGGTGCCGCTCAAGGACTTCGCGCTGACCAGCCTGCGGACCCTGTTCTCCACTGGCAGCCCGCTCGCGCCGGAGAGCTTCGACTATGTCTACGAGGCGGTGAAGCACGACATCTGCCTGTCGTCGATCTCGGGGGGCACGGACATCGTCAGCTGCTTCGCGCTCGGCAACCCGACGCTGCCCGTGTGGCGCGGCGAGCTGCAGTGCCGCGGCCTCGGCATGGCGGTCGACGTCTACGACGAGGCGGGCAGGGCCGTCCCGCCGGGCCGGGGCATCCGCGGGGAGCTGGTCTGCACCCGGCCGTTCCCGTCGATGCCCATCGGTTTCTGGAACGATCCCGACGGCGCGAAGTACCGGGCCGCGTACTTCGAGCGGTTCCCGGGTGTGTGGTGCCACGGCGACTACATCGAGCTCACCGAGCACGATGGGGTCGTCATCCACGGCCGTTCGGACGCGACGCTCAACCCCGGCGGAGTGCGGATCGGCACGGCCGAGGTCTATCGGCAGGTCGAGCAGCTGCCGGAGGTCCTGGAAAGCCTGGTCATCGGCCAGGACTGGCCGCCGGGCGAGGTCGGCGACGTGCGCGTCGTGCTGTTCGTGAAGCTGCGCGACGGGCTTGTCCTCGACGAGGCACTCGTCGGGCGGATCCAGAAGCACATCCGCACCAACACGACGCCGCGCCACGTCCCCGCCAAGATCCTCCAGGTCACCGACATTCCGCGCACCAAGAGCGGCAAGATCGTCGAGCTCGCGGTCCGTAACATCGTGCACGGTTGCGAGGTGAAGAACCTCGAGGCCCTCGCCAACCCCGAGGCGCTGGAGCAGTACCGCGACCGGGAGGAGCTCAAGCAATGACCCGTGATGCGGCGTGGCGCAGATGGTGCCCCGGGAGGGCGCCGTGACGGCACCGGGCCTCCTGCGCGCCGACACGTCGATGCTGCTCGTCGTCGACGTGCAGGCGCGGCTCGTTCCCGCGATCCACGAGGGTGCCGCGGTGGTCGAGCGCATCGCCTGGCTGGTGCGCCTCGCCCAGGCGGTGGGCGTGCCCGTCGCGGCGACCGAGCAGTACCCGCAGGGGCTGGGGTCCACCGTGCCGGCGTTGACGGCACTGCTACCCCGCGGGTCGATCGGCGAGAAGGTGCACTTCTCGTGTGCGGCCGCGGATTGCCTGCCGGCGCTGCCGGGCGCCGGGCGGCCCCAGGTGGTGCTCGCCGGCACCGAGGCCCACGTGTGCGTGCTGCAGACCGCCTTCGGGCTCGCGGCCGAGGGGCGCGAGGTGTTCGTGGTCGCCGACGCGGTCGCCTCGCGCGACCCCGCCAACCGCACGCTCGCCCTCGAGCGCATGGCCCGCCGAGGCATTCACGTCGTCTCGCGCGAGATGGTCGGGTTCGAGTGGCTCGAGCGCGCCGGCACCGAGCGCTTCCGCGAGATCTCCCGCGAGTTCCTTCGCTGATGCGCGGGCGGTCGTGAATTTCCTCGCGATTCTCATCGCGCTCGGCGTCGAGCAATGGCGGACGTTCGGGTGGCGCGACGCGATCGCCCGCTCCTTCGTGCGGTACGCGCGCGATCTCGAGCGCAAGCTCAACGGCGGACGTTCGGAGCAGGCGTTGCTCGCCACCGTGGCCGCGGTGGTGCCGCCGGTGCTGGTCGCGCTTGCCGTCTACTACGTGGCCCGCGGCATCCACCCGCTGCTGGGTCTCGCGTGGAACGTGCTGGTGCTCTACAGCGTGATGGGGTTCCGCCGCTTCTCGCACGCGGCTTCGGCGATGGTCGCGGCGTTCGGCGGCAATGACCTGGTCGCCGCCCGACGCGCACTCGCGGCGTGGCGCGGCGGCTACACGGCCGAGCTGTCGTCGCAGGAG
>CAYQAF010000503.1:0-2081 GCA_964415375.1 uncultured Alcaligenaceae bacterium | reverse complement strand
GGCAAACCCATCGACATGGCGCGTTACCAAGGTGAGGGCGATGATCCTGCGGTCTTGCGGCGGGCGCGGGCGCGGGTCAATCGGGCGCTGAACCAGCTGATCGCGGACCTTCGCGAGCATCGGGCGCGCGACACGGCGCCGGGCACGCTGCGCCGGCTGGCAAACCGTCTGTGATCAGGGCGGGAACGAAACGATGAGATTGAGCGTCATCATCAGGAACGCGACGATCGAGGATACCGGGCCGATCAGCGATCTGCTGACGGCGCTGGCCGAGGAATTCATCGTCGGGGACTTCCCTGAGGAGGGGCGGCTGCATCTGCTGGCGCACCTCGAGGCCGTGCAGATGGGGACGCGACTTGCATCCCCCGAGTATCGATTCCAGGTCGCGGAAGTTGGGGGCGCGATTGCTGGTGTCGTCGCAATGCGCGGCAACGCGCATGTGTACTACCTGTTTGTTGCGAAGGCGCTGCAACGGACGGGACTGGCGCGGCGATTGTGGGAGGTGGCACGTGACGATGCGATCCGCGCGGGCAATACGTCGGGGCGGTTTACGGTGAATGCGAGTCGATATGCGGTGCCGGCTTATGAGCGGCTGGACTTTCGCTGCGTCGGGCCGGTTCAGCAGGCAAATGGCGTGCGGTATCAGCCGATGGAATGGGTGAACGGCGCATGACGATTCGCATCGTTCGGCTCGGCAGTCCACGGCATCCCGAAGAGGGCCTGCGAATCGGCACCGTGCGACGGCCGCCACGCGGCGTCCCCAAGGCCGAGTACGCAGCGCGGGACCTCTATGACGTCTGGTTGCCGAACCTGGCGCCGAGCGAGGCCTTGCTGAAGGAAGCACAGGCTGCGGCGGCGGCTGGTGACGAGCGCCCATGGAAATCGTTCGTGCGGCGGTACCGGGCCGAGATGAAGGCCCCGGAGAACCGGGCGCTGCTCGATACGCTCGCCGCGCTGTCAAAGCACGCGAATTTCTCGGTCGGGTGCTACTGCGCCGAGGAGACGCGTTGCCACCGGTCGGTGCTGCGGGCGTTGCTCGAGGAGCGGGGTGCCAGACTGGGTTAGGCGGCTGGGAAGACTTCTTGGCGGGAGGCATTCATGCGCGATGAATTGCAGCAGTTACCGGCCATCGGCCCCAGCGTGGCAGCCGACCTGCGGCGGCTCGGGGTCCGGTCGGTCAAGGACCTCGCACGCCGGGACCCGGAACGGTTGTATGCACGGCTTTGCGAACTCACCGGTGCGAGGCAGGACCCCTGCGTGCTCTACACGTTCCGTTGCGCGGTCTATGCGGCCCGCACACCACAGCCGAAGTCGGAATTGCTCAATTGGTGGGCTTGGAAGGGCCGGATGCTCAAGGGAGCGTGAGCGAGCCGCTCGCGCCTACTTAGGGCAGTCCCCGATGCGGCGTGCCCGCAGCACTTCGTGGGTCTTGGCGCCGTCGACGATCGAGTCGACCGTGATCGTATAGGCCTCGGCGCTCTCGACCTCGAGGACGGAATCGGACTGGGTCGACATGCCTCCCATCTTGCAGGTCGCGGAATAACGGTAGGTCTTGCCGCTCTGCGAGAGCGGAGTGAACTTGCACCCGGCCTTGCTGAGCATGACCTGCTGCTCCTGCTGGTCCGCGGTCGGGTCGGTGCATTCGGTGCGGGACAACTTCTCGGATGTCGGACCCGGTCCCGTCATGGTTCGTTCGAAGGTCCAGTTGCCGGGCTTGAACATCGGCCAGTCGGCTGCAGTCGCGCTGCCGACCGAGAAGGCCAGCATTGCCGTGATCCAGACGACGAGGAGCGGATTTCGGATGCGACCGTCTTGCGCAATCATGATCGTGGCCTCCGGTACTGTCGCTCGAGTATAGGCCACTGCATGGCGGCGTGGCCGCGCAGCGCTCACGCATTGCTGCGTCGCAGCGGCGGTCCATTTCGCATAACGAATTGAGACTTCGCGCCGCACGGCGCAAGGTAGCCCCATGGGGTCGAGACCAGGGGGTGGCCAATGGAACGCTTCTGGCTGAAGAACTATCCGTCGGGCGTGCCCGCGGACATCGACGTGACGCAGTACCGCTCGCTGCCGGACCTCAT
>CAYQAF010000502.1:0-2089 GCA_964415375.1 uncultured Alcaligenaceae bacterium | reverse complement strand
GACGATGGTCGCGAAGTTGTCGTCGCTCAGCACGAGGCCGGCGGCCTCGCGCGCAACGTCGGTGCCGCCCTTGCCCATCGCGACGCCGATGTTGGCGCGCCGCAGCGCCGGCGCGTCGTTGACACCGTCGCCAGTCACCGCGACGTAGTGTCCGGCCGCCTGCGCGGCTTCCACGATCAGGAGCTTCTGTTCCGGCGCCACGCGTGCAAATACCCGCGCGCGCTGGACGGCGGCGCGGAACTGCTCCGGCCGGTCGGGCGAGAGATCGGTGCCTGCGACGACGTCCTCCGGACTCGAGGCGATGCCGAGGTCGCGGGCGATGGCGAGCGCCGTCACGGGGTGGTCGCCGGTCACCATGATCACGCGGATGCCGGCACTGGCGCAGCGGGCGACCGCAGCGCGCGCTTCGGGCCGCAACGGATCGATCAGCCCCACGAGCGCCGCGAGCTCGAGGCCCGTCGGCTCGCCCGGCGGGCCGAAGCGGGCGAGCGCTCCCGGCAGTTCGCCCGAAGCCAACGCCATGACACGCAAGCCCCGCGCCGCCATCTCATTCGCCGCGGCTTGCGCGGACTCGGCCACGGAGGACGTCAGGCGGCACATGCCGAACACGCGCTCCGGCGCGCCCTTGACGGCGACCCAGGTCGCGCCGTCGCGTGAGTGGTAGCTCGCGGAATAGCGCCGGTCGGCCTCGAAGGGGATCTCGTCGACCCGCGGCGAATGGCGCAGGAATTCCTCGCGGTCGAAGCCGTGCTTGTCGGCGAGCGCGAGCAGTGCAATGTCCGTCGGGTCGCCGCGCCAGGTCCACACGTCCTCACGATGGTTCAGGTCGGCGTCGTTGCAGGCGACTGCAATCTCGAGCGCCCTTCGCAGCTCCGGTCCATCCACGGTCGCTGGCCCGCGCGGCACGATGTGGCCGTCCGGCTCGTAGCCTGCGCCGCTCACTTCGAACACGCCGGACTCCGCAACCTGGACCTCACGCACGGTGAGCTCGTTGCAGGTCAGCGTCCCGGTCTTGTCGCTCGCGATCAGCGTGCAGCTCCCGAGACCCTCGACCGCCGGCAGGCGCCGCACGATTGCGCCGCGTTTCGCCATGCGGCGCGCCGCAATGGCGAGCGTGACGGTCACCGCCACCGGCAGGCCCTCCGGGATTGCGGAGACCGCGAGTGCCACGCCGAAGGCGAACATCGTCGCGACGGACTGCTCGTTCACCAGCACGCCGATGGCGCCGATGACGACGGCGGCCACGAGCACCACCACGGCGATCACCCGGCTGAAGCGCTGCAGGCGCTCCATCAGTGGCGACTCGCCACGTTCGGTGGTCGACATCGTGACCGCGAGGCCGCCGATGACGGTCGAGGCCCCGGTGGCGACCACCACCCCGCGGCCCCGGCCTCGCGCCACGGCCGACCCCGTGAACAGCATGTTCGAGCGATCGCCGAGCGCGGTGTCGGGCTCGCCACGCCATTGCGCAGACTTCGACACCGGCAGCGACTCGCCGGTGAGCGCCGCCTCCTCGGCCTCGAGGCCGTGATCGTCGAGCAGCCGCAGGTCGGCCGGAATGCGCTGCCCGCTCTCGATGGCGACGATGTCGCCGGGGACGAGTTCCTCGGCGTCCACCTCGACGGCGGATCCATCGCGCAGCACCGTCGCGCGGATGCGCAGCAGCTTCTGCAGGCCCTGGCTCTGCTGCTCCGCGTGCCACTCCTGCCAGCCACCGAGGATCGAGTTCACGAGCAGCACGACCGCGATGAACGCCGCGTCGGTGAGGTCGCCAAGCGCGAGGGCGGCGACGGCGGCAGCGAGCAGCACGTAGACGAGCGGGCTTTTCAGCTGGCGCAGCCCGACCGCGAGCCAGCCGGGCGGCGGCTCGGACGGCGGCACGTTCTTGCCGATCCTGGCGAGTCGGAGCCGTGCTTCCGCCTGCGTCAGCCCGGTGGGCGTGGCACCGACCGCGGCCAGCGCCGCTTCCGCGTCGAGGCAATGCCAAGCCGTGCCGCCGCCTGGAGCATCCATGGCGCCATTACAGGCGGACGACGCCCGCAATGGAATCGCGGAAATCCGCCGGCGTTCAGTAGGCCCGCTTCTTGGT
>CAYQAF010000501.1:0-2091 GCA_964415375.1 uncultured Alcaligenaceae bacterium | reverse complement strand
GCCGGGCGAAGGCGAGGGCGACGAGGAGGAGCGCCAGGCACCGCAGCGCGAACAGGAACAGGTGCCTGAGCCTCTGCCTTCTCACGGAGCGATAGGGAATCTTGCGAAGGAACATGAGCGAGGGAAAGGGGACGACGTCCTTCTTCTCCCGGTGCGTGAGGTGGATGATGATCGGGACGGCGAGGGCGAGCGCGCCCAGGAGGAACGCCGGCGCCAGGAAGCTCATCGGGTCCTCGTCAGGCGCTCGCGGCTCGCGAGGTAATGGAAGAGGGCGTAGTCCAGGGGCGTCGAGGTATCGAGAAGCGAGTAGTCAATCTGATTGTCGCCCAGCGAGCGCGTGAGCTTCCGAACGTGCTCCTGCACCAGGTTCCGGTACTCGTCCCGCAGGTAGTCGGGAATGACGGGGAAAGCCTCTCCCGTCTCCAGGTCCTGGTAGCTCGCCGCTTCGACGTAGGGGAAGCGGAGCTCGGCGGGATCGAGCACGTGGAACACGATGAGGTCGTTCCCCTTGTAGCGGAGTCCCTTGACGGCATCGAGGATGGACTCGGGCTCGTCGTAGAGATCGGAGATGAGGACGACGATGCCCCGGCGGTGAATCGCCTCCGCCACCTTTAGGAGCGGCCGTCGATAGTCGCTGGGCTTCTGCGTCGTCGCCCGGTCGATGGTATGGAGCACGATCTCCAGATGCTTCGCCGAGGGGGGCACGAACTCCACGATGTCCTCGTCGAAGGTGACGATTCCGATGCGGTCGCGCTGCTTCTGGGAGAAGACGGCGAGCGACGCGGCGAGGAACCGCGCGTAATCGAGCTTGGTGAGCCCCTCGCTTCCGAAGCTCATGGAGCGCGAGACGTCGAGCAGCAGCGTGAAGCTGGTGTTGGTGTCGGCTTCGAACTCCTTCACGTAGAAGCGGTCGGTGCGGGCGAAGAGCCTCCAGTCTATGCGGCGGATGTCGTCTCCCGGCATGTAGGCCCGGTGCTCGGCGAAGTCGACCGATCTTCCCAGGTACGTCGAGCGATGAAGGCCGCTGATGAAACCCTCTACCACGGAGCGGGCGAGGAGGCTCAGGTTCGAGATCCGCGCGAGAACGTGCGGGTCGACGATCACCTGCGGCAGCTGATGTCCGACGTCTCGCACGCGCTCGATGAAGCCGTGGCGCTCGTCAGCGGGCGCGGCATCGCATCGCTCGACGAGTTGTTCGCACCGCACCGCTGGCCGGCCGCCGGCCTGCACGGGCTCGAGCGCCGTGACGCGCGCGGCAGGCTGCACTGCCACGCGCCTGCGCGGCAGCGACTCGACGAAGCACGCCTGCACCTGCTGTACCTCGCGGCTCGCACGCCAGGCATGCTGCTCGAAGACAAGGGTCCCGCGATCGCCGTGCACTACCGTGCGGCTCCGGAAATCGAGCCCGCGCTGCGCCGCGTGCTCGAGGACGTCGCCGCCGAGCTCGCGCCCGACTACCACCTGCTCGAGGGCAAGCGGGTCTTCGAGCTCAAGCCGACCTCCGCGACCAAGGCCGATGCGGTTCGCGCGTTCATGCGGGAACCGCCTTTTGCCGGCCGGCGGCCGATCTACGTCGGCGACGACGTCACCGACCTCGACGGCTTCGCGGCCGTGGAGTCCGTCGGCGGGCTTTCGGTGGCGGTGGGCGACCGGGTGCAGGCGCAGTTGCGGGTCGCGTCGCCACGCGACGTGCGCGCGCTGCTCGCGGACCTGTCGGAGAGGCGGTCCCCGGCACCATGAGCCGCCTGCGTAACCTCGACCTCGGCGTCATCGGCAACAGCGAGATTGCCGCGCTGCTCGATGACGAGGCGACGATCGTCTGGGCCTGCCTGCCGCGGCTCGACGGCGACCCGGTGTTCTGCGCGCTGCTCGACGCCGGCCACGATCCCGGCGCACAGGGGCTGTTCGCCATCGAACTGGTCGACTGCGCCGAGATCTCCCAGCGCTACCTGCGCAATACTGCGATCCTCGAGACCGCGATGAGCGACGTGCACGGCAATCGCCTGCGCGTCGTCGACTTCTGCCCGCGCTTCCGCGCGCGCGGGCGCATCTTGCGCCCGCTCCGCCGGATCACCGACCGGCCAGCCCGCG
>CAYQAF010000500.1:0-2107 GCA_964415375.1 uncultured Alcaligenaceae bacterium | reverse complement strand
CGGGCAACGACAACGCCGACGCGACCTTCGCCGAGGACATCCCGGCGGGGATCGACGCGGCGAACCTGCTCACCGTGGGCGCGGTCGACCGTGCCGGCGACGAGGCCTCGTTCACGAGCTACGGCAAGACCGTCGTCGCGCACGCCAACGGCTACCAGGTCGAGAGCGTGATCCCCGGCGGCGAGAAGCTCGCCGAGTCGGGCACGTCGATGGCCGCGCCGCAGGCGGCCAACCTCGCGGCGAAGATGCTCGCGGTGAACCCGAAGCTCGCGCCGACCGACGTGATCGCCATCATCCGCGCGACGGTCGAGAAGACCCCGGACGGGCGACGGCTGCTGCTGCATCCCGCGAAGGCCGTGGAGGCTGCGCGTGGCTTCGCTGGCTGAAGTGAGCGCGCACGCGTTGGTACGACTCCCGAAGGCTGATCGTCAGCTCGCTGTCCCGGGCGGCGCGTTGGGCTTCTTCGCCTTGGGCAGCTCGGGCGCCGGGCGGCGCCCGTCGACGACGTGCGCGAGCGCGAGGAACGGATGCCGCCACATCATGCGCGGGCCCGCGTAGCGCATCACCACTCTCACCCGTTCGCGCATCTCGGCGTTGTAGCAGTGCACGGTGCAGTTCGCGCAGGTGGGCTTGTCGTCGCCGAACACGCAGCGGTCGAGCCGCCGCGTCGCGTAGTCCATCAGCTCGGCGCACTCGTCGCAGAGGTCGGTGGCGCGACCGTGCTTGTCGCGGCAGTGGATCGCGACCATCGCACGCATCGTCGCGAGCTCGCGCGCAAGGCGTGGGTGGCGCGCGCGGTCTTGCACCTTGCGCGTCGGCGGGGCGGTGGCCACCGTTGGTGTCGACGGCGCGGGCACGGGAACGTCGTTGCGGATCTCGAGGCTCATTGCCGGAAAGCATGCCGCAGCAATGACCCGCCGGCCATGACGTGCATCAAGCGGGCAAAGGGATCGGCACGCCGAGCTTGTCCGCCCACGGTTCGAGCGCGGGCAGGATCGACGGGTGCAGGCGGACGCCGTCCGCGGCTTGCGACCGCATCAGCGCCAAGCCGCGCTCGCCAGGCAGGCGCACGCGCTCGACACCCGGGCGCGGGGTCGCGGCGTGGCACGCATCGGCGAGCCACTGCGTCTGGCGGAGGAACGCCTCGCGTCCACCGAATGCCTGCGGATCGAGGACCTGCACGAACACCGTCGCGCCCCAGCCCTCGGTCGGATCGGCGCGGCCGAAGCCCGTGAGTCCCGCCGTCAGCGCCTCGATCAGCAGCGCGAGCGCGAAGCCCTTGTGTCCGGCTTCGAGACCACCCAGCGGCAGCAGCGTGCCCCTGGGCTCGTTGAACAGCACCGAGGGATCGTCGGTCGGCGTGCCGGCGGCGTCCTGCACCCACGCGTGCGGCAGCTTCCCGCCGGCCTTGTAGAGCCGCTGCGTGAGGCTGTTGGTCGTGTAGGAAGCCGAGATGTCGAGCAGGATCGCATCGCCCTCGGTCGGGATGCCGGCGGCGATCGGATTGGGCGTGTACACCGGGGAGAGGGCGCCGAATGGCGCCACACTCTTGCCCGCGGGGTCCGAGCAGGCGAGCAGCATCATCAGGCCGCGGTCGGTGGCGCGCTTCAGGTACGCGGCGAGGCACGCGATGTGGTGCGAGCGGCGGATCGCCACAGTGCCGGTGCCGCAGGCCGCCGCCATCTCCGCCGCGGCGTCGAGCGCACGCAGCGTGAGCCACGGCCCGGGCAGCCGTCGTCCATCCCAGGTTTGCGCCGACGGGTGTGCCGCGACGACGTCGGGGACGCCGTCCTTGGCCATCGCGTCCTTCTCGAGCTCGGCGAGGTAGCCAGGCACGAGTGCGAGCCCGTGCGTCGTGTGGCCCATCAGGTCGCCGTCAACGAGCACGGTGGCGACGTCGCGCGCCATGTCGTCGCGCAGGCCGGCGCGCACGAGCAGCGCGTGGCCGAACCCGACCAGTGCGGCCGCGTCGTGGCGCGGTCCTTCGGGAATCGCGGCGCTCATCGTGCTGCCGAAGGCTTCGATCGCCCCGGTGCATTCGCATACAGCGCAAGCCCGGCCTTCGCGCCCGCGCCGATCAGCCACGTGTCCGCGCCGTAGAGCAGCA
>CAYQAF010000499.1:0-2117 GCA_964415375.1 uncultured Alcaligenaceae bacterium | reverse complement strand
CGAGTAGCGCAACGCATCCTGCGGGCGGGACTGCTGCATGCGCGCCGCCGCGGTCTCGAACTGCAGCTGGCCGACGAACGGAAAGGCGTCGGCGAGGATTGCGGTGATGCTCGCGTACTGCTCGAGGTCGCCGGCCGCCTGCGCGTGCGCGCGAAGCCGGTTCTGCGCGTCCGGCCAGGACATGCGCTCGTGGAACAGCGCCTGGGCGAGCCGCTGCGCCTCGTTCGCCGGTGGCGGCAGGCTCGGCTCGCGGAACTCGGCGGCGAACGGCCAGCCGGCCTTGATGCGCAGCACCTTGTAGTCGCCGAGATAGCGGTCCACGTCGCTGACCGGCATGTCGGCGCGCGCCTCCGTGTCGGCGACTTCGATCTCGGGCCGGCCGGGGAGGCCGCGGGCGACGAGCGCGTCGAAGAAAGCGTCGGCGAGCAGGAAGTAGCCGTCGAGATTGGGATGCACGTGCTCGAGCAGCAGGTTGGCACCCACCAGGCCGTTCGGGCTCGCGTCGTCGAAGGCACGGCGGACGTCCACGACTTCGGCGCCGTGCGCTGCAGCCACACGGGCGATTGCGTCGCTGAAGACCGCCGGCGCGCGAAAGCGCAGCGGATCGAGATCGCGCGCCCAGGCATAACCCTCGCGCGCGGCCTCGAAGCCACCGGCGGCCTCTGCGTCCTGTGCCGCGTGATACGCGGTCTGGGCGGCACCGGCGGCCTCGCCGCCGACATTTGCCAGGATCGCGAGCGGTGGCTGGTCGCGCTCGTTGCTGACGAGGGTGCCGATGAACACCGGGATGCCTGCGTCGCGGTACTTTGCGAGCAGCCGACCGAGGTTCGCCTCGAACTGCTCCACGCCACGGCGGAACAGGCCGGAACCGAGCAGGATGGTCCGCTCGCCCGCCACGCGCGCCATCAGTGAGTCCCGCGCGTCGGGTGCCGACGACGTGGGTTTCGCGGCGAACCGCCGGTACGCACTGCTCATGAGCTGGAACAGGCGCAGTTCGCGGGCCGCGAGGAACGCGCGGGTCATCCACGGCGTTGCCGCCATCCGCAAGCTCGAACCGACGCCGAGGATGCCGAGGAACTCGTTGTGTCCGACGTAGACCAGGACGGCGTCCGGCTGGTGAGCGATGATCTCGTCCGCGAAATCGACCAGCGCGTAGGAATTGACCGCGGCCAGCGCGGTCGAGATCACCTCGATCTCCCGGCTCGGGAAGGCGCGTTCGAGGCGCTGGTCCAGCACGCCGGCGAGCGCGGCTCCGAGGCCGTACGGAAAGCCGGCAGCACTCGACTCCCCCTGCACGAACACGCGGAAGGTGCCGGACGCCTTCCGCGCCGGGAAGTAGGCCGTCTCGATGCTGACCCTCGTCGCCTGCGTCGCGTCGGTGAAGAAGCGCGTGACGACCTCGGGGTTGGCCTGCAGGTAGGCGGGCTGCTGCGGGGCGGGTACGAACAGCGGCTCGAGGTCACGGCCGTAGCCCGACGCCCGCAGCGCCAGTTCGATGGCCACCAGCACCACGAGCGGCAGCAGCAGCGCGATGATCCAGAGGACGATCCGGCGGCCCTGCGACAGGCTGACCAAACCGGTCTCACTTGCGGCGGGCACCTCCGTCGACTCGCGCTTTGACCTGCTCTTCTTGCCCACCGGCGGCGACCTGTCCGTCACAAAGAATCGGCCTGGCACCCTTGCGGATGCCAGGCCGGGGAGTGTGAACGAATCAGCCGCGTGCCGTCACGGACCCGTCACGGTCAGGCTCGGCGCGGCCGGATTCGTCGCGTCGAGCGTGAACAGGTAAGCGCCGGCCGCCGGGAAATCGATGCCAATGTTGCTGCCCGGGCAGGTGAGCGTCAACGGAGTGCCGAGCGTGACCGGAGTGGCGGAACCACAATCGACGGTCGTCCAGTCATCGCTGGCGATCTTGAAGCCGCCATCCGGGTCCGGCCCGGCGGCTGTCGCAGTCTTGTAGGCACGGTAAACGCCGCTGCCCTGGTACTGCAGGCGGTTGTGGATGCTGGCACTCCAGTCGGTCCCGACCCCGCGGATGAAGATGTCGACGCTGAACGGCGCCTTCTCCACCGTGATGACCGGCGCTGCCGTGTTGGTCGCGTCGAGCTTGAACAGGT
>CAYQAF010000498.1:0-2121 GCA_964415375.1 uncultured Alcaligenaceae bacterium | reverse complement strand
TGAACGCGCGGCGCTACCTGCCTCATCCCGCACTCTCGTCGCGTCCGCGCCACCGCAGCACCAACACCGTCAGGTCGTCGGAGGCCTCGGCGCCGGCCACGAACGTCGCCACGCCGCCGCACACGCCGTCGACGATCGCGCGGGCGGAGGGCTCGCCGCCACGCAGGCCGAGCAGCAGGACCTCGAGCCGAGCGTTGCCGAACAGTTCCCCCGACGGGTCGTGCGCCTCGGTCACGCCGTCGCTGACCACGCACAGCGCCTCGCCCGGGCGCAACTTCACGTTTGCGCCCCGGTAGGCGAATCCATCCGCCACGCACAGCGGCGGGCCGTCGCCGTCGACGATGCGCCGGACCGCGCCATCGGCCGCGTGGATCCGGCAGGGGTTCTCGTGGCCCGCGTTGCAGTAGGCGAGATCGCCCGTGTCGAGGTCGAGCAGGCCCGCGAACACGCTGACGAACAGCATCTGCGGGTTGTCGCGCGAGACTTCGGCGTTGGCCGCGGTCATCAGCGCGCCCATGTCCGGCGCGGCGGTGCGCAGCGTCGTGCTCTTGTAGAGCGCTTTGCTCACGGCCATGAAGATGCTCGCCGACAGGCCCTTGCCCGCGACGTCGCCGACCAGAAAGAACAGCCGGCGCTCGTCGAGCCGGAAGAAATCGTAGAGGTCGCCGCCGACCTCGCGGGCCGGCAGCATCGTCGCGGCGAGGTCGACGCGGGGTTCGTCGGCGAGGAGCTCCGCGCGCGGCAGCATGGCCATCTGGATGCGGCGCGCGGCGTCGAGCTTGCCGGCGATGCGCGCCGCATGCTCGCGCTGGCGCTGCACCACGCGTTCCAACGCGTGGCGGTGCCGGGTCGCCTCGGCCAGCGTGAGCAGCAGCATCGCGCCGAAGGCCAACGCCAGTCCCGCCGCGGGCGTCGCCGCGTCGAACAGCAGATGGTGGGAGCGGAACGCGGCGTAGCCGGCCCCGACCGCGACGAGGAAGCACGCCAGCGCCAGCGCGGCCGAGTTGCGCGGCTTCCACAGCGGGGTCGCCCACACGAGCAGGGCGCCGAGCAACGCGAATCCCGCCGCTTCGACGAAGGGCGCCCATGCGGGCCGGTCGAGCAGCGTGCCTTCGTACAGGTTCTCGATCAGCTGCGCGTGGATTTCGCTCCCCGGCATGCGCTCGCCCACCGGTGTGGCGTAGTAGTCACCCAGGCCCACGCCTGTGACCGCGATCAGCACGAGCTTCTGCGCGAGCCTCGCGGCAGCGGCACGACCCTGCAGCACGTCGATGGCCGATACGAACCGGTCCGGACGGCGCGGCGAGAAGTATGCGCGCGCGTGCCCATCGGCCTCGGTGGTGACGAGCGCATTGCCGATCGCGATGCCGCGGATCGCCGAGCCGGAGGCTAGGAGACGCAGCGAGGGTTCGCGGGCCGCGACGCGGAACATCTCGATCGCCAGTGCGCCGATCAGCGTGCCGTTGATGTCCGCGACCATCGGGACGCGGCGGATCACGCCACCCACGGGGTCGGCCGAGACGAGACCCCAGCCGGTCGCGGCGGCGTTGATCGCGTCGATGCTGCCGAGCGCGCCGGCGAAGTGCGGGACGTCCAGCGCATCCGCGCGTGCGGCCCCGGCCGCATCCTGCACGACGAACGGCGGGGCCCGCAGCAGCATGCCGGTCGGCTCGGGCATCCCGGCGACGGCGAGCACCGTCGGTGTCGCGGCAATCGCGCGCGCGAGCAACGCGTCGTGAGTAGGGAGCGCGGCGAGCTCGCCGGCCCACGCGGGCGGCTGCGTGCCGGCATCGCGCAGCAGTCGTTCCGGCGACAGCGGATCGGGCTCGGGCATCAGGATGTCGATCCCCACGACGGCAGGTTCCATCGCCGCCACGCGCGCCACCAGTTCGGCGAGGGTCGAGCGTGGCCACGGCCAGCGCCCGAGCGCGGCGAGGCTCTTCGCGTCGATCTCGACGATGACGGCAGGCATCGCGCCAACGACCCGTGGCGTGGTCCGCTGGTAGCCGTCGAACCACGCCTCGCGCATCGGTTCGGTCCAACGCGGCGCCCAGGCGATCAGCAGCGCCAGCGCGACGACGAGCGCGGCGCCCGCGAGGCGGATGCGGCGGGTGCGAGGCG
>CAYQAF010000497.1:0-2125 GCA_964415375.1 uncultured Alcaligenaceae bacterium | reverse complement strand
GCACCGGATTGCGCACGCCCGGCACCTGCCCCGCCGTCGGGTGCGGCAACTCGAAACGCAGCCCGCGATGCCGAACCTGCGGCTCGGCGAACACCTGGGCCAGGTCATTGATCGGACCGCAGGGCACTTGTGCGGCGGCGAGTGCGGCCAGCCACTCCGCCGTCGTCCTCAGCCGCAAGAGTGCCTCGACCGCGGGTACCAGCAGCGTGCGATGCGCGACCCGCTCGGCGTTCGTCGAAAAACGTGCATCTGTCGCGAGGCCGGCCGCACCCGCGGCAGTGCAGAAGCGCTCGAACTGGGCGTCGTTGCCGACCGCGAGCATCAGGTGGCCATCGGCGGTGGCGAACGCCTGGTACGGGACGATATTCGGGTGGGCCGTGCCCTGGCGGGTCGGCGGTCGGCTGGTCACCAGGTAGTTCATGGCCTGGTTCGCGAGCCAGGCCACCTGGGTGTCGAGCAGCGACAGGTCGATGTACTGGCCCAGCCCGGACCGTGCGCGTTCCTGCAGCGCCGCCAGGATGCCGGCGACCGCATACATGCCGCACATCAGGTCGGCCACTGCGACGCCCACCTTCTGCGGTCCGCCGCCCGGCGCGTCGTCCGGTGCACCCGTCAGACTCATCAGGCCGCCCATGCCCTGGATCATCGCGTCGTAGCCCGGCTTGGCTGCGTCCGGGCCGTCCTGCCCGAAGGCGGAGATCGAGAGGTAGATCAGGCGAGGGTTCAGCTTGCCGATCGCGTCGTAGCCCAGCCCGTAGCGGTCGAGCCCGCCGACCTTGAAGTTCTCGATCAGCACGTCGGCACCGACCGCCAGCCGGCGCACGAGATCCTGCCCGTCCGGCCGGCTGAAATCGATCGCGACGGAGCGCTTGCCGCGATTGGCGGACAGGTAATAGGCGGACTCGCTGGTCGGCTGGCCCGTGGCATCCGCGAGGTACGGCGGTCCCCATTGACGGGTGTCGTCGCCGCCCCGCGGGTGCTCGACCTTGATGACTTCGGCGCCGAAATCGGCGAGCACCTGGGTCGCCCACGGGCCCGCCAGGATGCGGCTCAGGTCCAGTACCACCAATCCGTGCAACGGACCTGGCATGGTCAGGAGGTGCCCCAGGAGGTGCCGGTGTTACGGTTTCGGTTCGTCGGCTCGCAGCCCGACGCCGACGAACCGAAACCGTAACACCGGCACCTTCCTACTCTTCCTACTTACGCTTGTGGTTGTGATCGAGATCGCCACCCTCGTGGTGGTGGAAGATCCGCTCGCCCTTCTCGTTGTAATGCGCGTGGGGAAACTCGAAGTCTGCGGGGTGGTTGTGCTCACCCGTGGCCACCCACTTATACAACTCCGGCTTCCAGGCCAGCATCCGGGCACCGGCGCGCTCGCGGTTCTCGTCGGCCGTGGTCCACGGATTGAAATGGAAGTGGTTGTAGAGCTGGCTGTCGGTGCGCCCGATCGCGAGCGTGCCGAGCTTGCATTGGAATGCGCCGTGGTTGATGTAGGGCGGCCGCCAGAAGTAGCCGCCGGTCGGCAGCTCGCCGAACTGCATCATCCAGGACGTGCCCCAGATGTGATATGCCTCCTCGGCACAGTCGTGGTAGGAAATGTTGTCCTGCCAGAAATTCGGCGTCATGCAGTACATGAACGTGAACGCCTGCGTCCGCTCGTCGAACTTCAGGATCTTCACCATGCACCCCGGCGCCGTGGCCGGGAAGAAATTGGTCGAGCTCCACTGCAGGTCGTCGTACGCGTTGACCTTGATCAGCTTGTGGCGCTCCGCGAGCGGATGATCCGCGTCGCTCTCGACGAACGACGGCTCGCCGTAGTTGTAGAACAGCAGGCCGGTGATGCCGCGCGGCATCTTCATCGCCGGCAGGCTGACGCCGGCGGGCAGGCAGATGTAGGTGCCCGGCCCGTGCCGCTGGCCGTCCATGTCGATGTAACCGGTCATGACGAACAGCTCCATCTCGGAGTAGCTCATGCCGGGCGGAAGCTCGTAGCCGGGCTCGAACATCACGGTCATCGAGCACGCGCCCGTGTCCGTGTCGAGGCTCAGCATCTTGTAGTGCATGCCCTTGGGGAACCCGGGCAGGGTCATCTTCTTGAACGGAACAGTGCGGTCGACGAACGGTT
>CAYQAF010000496.1:0-2128 GCA_964415375.1 uncultured Alcaligenaceae bacterium | reverse complement strand
GGCGTCGCGCCGGAGCGGCTGGTGTTCGCCCCGTACCGCGATCCCCCCGTGCACCTCGCACGGCACCGGCTCGCGGACCTCGTCCTCGACACGCTGCCCTACAACGCGCACACCACCGGCAGCGATGCGCTGCGGTCAGGCGTGCCGGTCGTCAGCATCCGCGGCAGGTCGTTCGCCGGTCGTGTCGGCGCGAGCCTGCTCCATGCCGTCGGCCTGCCCGAGCTCGTCACGGAGAGCCTTCCGGAGTACGAGGCGCTGGCGCAGTCGCTCGCGACCGATGCCGCGGCGCTCGCGGCGGTGCGCGGCAAGCTCGCCCGGTTGCTCGAGGACTGCGCGCTGTTCGACACCGCGCGATTCACGCGCCACCTGGAGGCGGCGTTGGCGGGCATGTGGGTGCGCCACGAGCGCGGCGAGCCGCCGGATGCGTTCGACGTCGACGCCTGAAAGCGCCGTTCAGCGATGCCGGTGCGGCTCCCGTACCGCAAGCGTCATCAGTGCGCCGAACGCGGCGGCACCGGCCATGATCGCCAATCCCTGGTGCCACGCCGCCTCGAGCGCGCCGGCCGCGCGCCCGCGGTCGATCACCCATCCGACCAGCGGTTGCAGGATGCCCGTGCCGAGGAAGATGCCGACGTTGACCACCGACGTCGCGATGCCGGAGTGCTCGGCACGGTTCACCTCCTTGGCGACGGCCCACGACAGCGTGAAGCCCGGGATCAGGAGCCCCATCAGCAGGAACCAGGCGAGGGTCGCGGACACCGGCCAGGGCACGCGCAGCACCAGCGGAAGCCAGGAGAGCGCGTAGAGGAACGCATAGACCCGCATCACCGCCCGGCGGTTGCCGAGCCGGTCGGAGATCATGCCGATCGCGACCGAGCCGAAGGCCACGCCCAGGAGCAGTGCGCTCGCATGCTGGGCGGCAACCACCCGCGACATGCCATAGGTGTGCTCGAGCCACGGCACCGCCCACAGCCCCGCGAAGGCGAGGTAGCTGCCACCGATGCCCATGTTCACGAAGAATCCGGGCCACGTCGCCGGGTTCGCGAGCACGCTCGACAGGGCGTTCCTCCAGCCGACACGCACACCGCCTGCCGCGGCGGCCGGGTTCAGCGGACGGAAGCCGCGGTCCTCGGGACGGTCGCGGACCCAGAGCCACGTCGCGACGCCCAGCGCAGCGGACAGCACCGCTAGCGCGACGAACACCGTGCGCCAAGACGCCTGCGTCACGATCCAGGCGAGCGGCGCGCCGGCGACTACCGCCCCCAGGTTGCCGGCGAGCATCGTCACGCCCGACAGCGTGGCGAAGCGGTTGGCGGGGAACCACAGCGCGGAGATCTTGAGGATCGCGATGAACGCGACCGAGACGCCGATCCCCACCAGCGTGCGGCCGACCGCCGCCAGCTGCCACGCCGGTGCGAGCGCGAAGATCAGCGAACCGAGCGCGGCGACGAGCGAGCCGACCGCCAGGATGCGGCGCGGACCCAGCGTGTCCGCGAGCACGCCGACCGGGATCTGCAGCACCGTGTAGACGTAGAAGTAGGTCGCGGCAAGGGTGCCGAGCGCGGCCGCGTTGATCGCGAACGCCCGGGTCAGCTCCCCCGCGATCGCCGCGGGGGCCGTGCGGTGGAAGAACGAGAGGACGAAGCTCGCGAGTACGATGCCGAACACCACTCTGCGGGTCGCGACGAATGCGGCACCGTGATCGCGCAGGTTGACGCCATCGGCCATGCGGCATTGTAGCGGCGGTCCTTCCGGCGCCAGCCGTGCCGGGCCGTTTCGATAAGATGTGCACGAAAGCGGGGGAGACTTGCCATGGATCTCGGACTCGAGGACCGCGTCGTCGCGGTCACCGGCGGCAGCAAGGGCATCGGGCGGGCGTGCGCGGCGGCGTTCGCCGCCGAAGGCGCGCGGGTGGCGATCGCATCGCGCAGTCGCGCCAACCTCGACGCCGCGCTCGCGCGCTGGCCGCACGCGGCGAAGCCGCTTGCCGTGGTGGCCGACCTCGTTCGCGCCGAAGAGGCCCTGCGCCTCGTCGACGCGGTGGAGGCGGAGCTGGGGCCGATCGACGTGCTGGTGAACTCGGCCGGCGCTGCCCGCCGGTACCTGCCCGAGGAACTCGACGCGGCGG
>CAYQAF010000495.1:0-2132 GCA_964415375.1 uncultured Alcaligenaceae bacterium | reverse complement strand
TTGGGAGATCCCCTTCGGCGCCTGCCGGCTCTGCTGGGTCGAGCTCGAAGGCCGCGGCGTGCGCACCACCGGCACCTGCAACACGATGGGCACCGCCTCGACGATGACCTCGATCGCCGAGGCGCTCGGCTTCACCCTGCCCGGCGCGTCGTCGATTCCCGCCGTGGATTCCGCCCATCCGCGCATGGCCGCGGACTGCGGCGAACGCGCGGTGGCGATGGTCTGGGAGGACCTGACCCCCGCGCGGATCCTGTCGCGCGCCTCGTTCGACAACGCGCTCGTCGCGTACATGGCGCTTGGCGGCTCGACCAACGCGACGGTGCACCTGATCGCGCTGGCGCGGCGCGCCGGCATCCCGCTCACGCTCGCCGACATGGACGCGGCGGGCCGCACGATCCCCGTGCTCGCCAACCTGTTTCCCTCCGGACAGCATCTGATGGAGGACTTCTTCTTCGCGGGCGGCCTGCCGGCGCTGCTCGAGCAGCTCCGCGCATACCTCAAGCCCGCGGCGATGACCGTCAACGGCTGTACGCTCGGCGAGAACATCGCCGACGCGAAGGTGTGGAACGAGGACGTCATCCGCCCGCTCGATCAGCCCGTCACCGGCGACCCTGCGACGCGCGGCGCGCTCGCGGTGCTCACCGGCAACCTCGCGCCGCGCGGCTGCGTGGTGAAGCCCTCGGCGGCCTCGCCCGAACTCCTGGTGCACACCGGCCCTGCGCTGGCGTTCGAGGACCACGCCGACTTCTCGGCCCGGGTCGACGACCCCGACCTGCCGGTGACGAAGGACACGATCCTGGTGCTGAAGAACGCGGGGCCGGTCGGCGCGCCGGGCTTTCCCGAGTGGGGCAATCTGCAGATCCCGAAACAGCTCCTCGCTCAGGGGGTGCGCGACATGGTGCGCATCTCCGACGCGCGCATGAGCGGCACGCACTACGGTACCTGCGTGCTGCACGTCGCGCCCGAGAGTGCGGTCGGCGGCCCGCTCGCGCTGGTGGCGACCGGCGACCGGATCACGCTCGACGTGCCGGCGCGGCGCATCCACCTGCACGTCGACGACGACGAGCTCGCGCGGCGCCGCGCCGCCTGGACACCGCCGCCGCGCCGCTACGAGCGCAGCTGGACGATGCTCTACCAGCAGCACGTGACGCAGGCCGACGAGGGCTGCGACCTCGACTTCCTCGAGACGGGCACCGCTCGGGCGGTGCCCGAACCCGATATCTACTGACCGGCCGGACGTGGCGCGGGATGCGAATCGGACTTCCCGCCACGGGCATCCGTCGGGACGACGAGGACCTCCACCTGCTGCTGCGCGAGCAGCGCGGCAAGCGGTGCCGGTGGCGGCTCGTCGGTGAACAGCGCGTCGATCTCCCCGGTGCCGGCGAGCTTCACCGACACCGTGGCGTGGAACTTGGTGTGATCGACGGCAAGGAAGACCTGCCTCGCGTTCACCATCATGATGCGCATGACGGCGACCTCGTTGATGTCGTACTCGAGCAGCGTGCCGTCGGGATCGACGGCGCCTGAGCTCATCACCAGCGTGTCGGCGCGAAAGCCGCGCAGGAACTCCTCGGCGAGAGGGCCGACGATGCCCGCGTTCTGCGGCCGCAGCCGGCCGCCGGGCACCATCACGTCGAAATCGCGGCGTGCGTAGAGAAGACTCGCCACCCGCAGGCTGGTGGTGACGATGCGCAGGTCGTTGCGGGCGTCGAGCGCACGGGCGACGTATTCCACGGTCGTGCCGCTCGCCAGGAAGACCGTGCTGCGGTCGGCGATCCGCGCCGCGATCGCCTCCGCGATCGCACGCTTCGCGGCCACGTGCGTGACCTGCCGCTGCTCGAGCGCGACGTTGATGACCGAGGACGGCTGCGCGGCCCCGCCGTGGTAGCGCGACAGGAATCCCTCGCCGGAGAGCTTGCGGATGTCGCGGCGGATCGTCTGCGGCGACACCCCGAGGAGCGACGCGAGCTCGTCGATGCGCATGTGCCCGCGCGCGCCGATCATCGCGAGCAGCCGGTCGTAACGCGGATTGCCGGTGATGCCCGGCTCGAAGTCGGAAGCGCTCGTCATCGGTCGGCTCGGTCGGCCCGGCGTGCCGCCGCTCGCGGCGCCGGGTCGCCGCAGTCTATCGG
>CAYQAF010000494.1:0-2139 GCA_964415375.1 uncultured Alcaligenaceae bacterium | reverse complement strand
CCACTCGTCGCACGGCTCGTTGGCCATGCTGGCCGGGGTGTAGACGTCGCCGCTGCATGGGTGGTGGGGCGTGCTGCCATAGCCGTCGCCGTCCCAGTACCAGGACTCCAGGGCGTTGGGGGCGCCGGTGCCGGACACTACGTCAAAGCAGTAGTAGGCGGTACAGTGGTCGCTGGGGTTGGCATGGTAGCGGAGGTGGTCAATCTGGACTTCATAGGGCGAGGTCTCGAACGACCAGCCAAAGCCGCCCCAGCCGCTGCCACTGTCACACATCGGCGTGCCGACAACGTAGACATTGCTCACCGTCCAATCGGTAGGGAAGCGCTGCCAGAGGCTGTCGACGTACTCCCAGTCGGTGGTGAACGACTCGGCGCGGAAGCAGAAGGTCTGGGTTTGGCCAGGGGTGAAGCAGGTGTCGCCGCCGACCGAGGGGTCAAAGACGACGAACGAGCCGCTCAGCGACTCGACGCCGCCGCCAGCAAGCTGGGCGGGTGTGGCAGGCCGGGGTGGCTTGTCCCACACGACCGCCCGCGGGTCGGTATCTGGCCCGGTGGGGGCGGCGTAGGCGGTGGCCGTCAGCACGCCCAGAGCGAGGACCAGCATCGCTAGAAAGATTAGTAGTTTACCCGATTTCATGAGAAACTCCTTTCTCTGAGCCGGCCCTGACCCACACGGGGAGCGCACGGCCGGACACGCCGGTGTGACCGATTAATCCCATGGAACGTAAATCGGGTTTTTGTGTGGTTTCACCTCCTTTCTGTCTGGTTGGATGTCGTAGTGAAGACATTATACCCGATCGCAGGCATCTTGTCAATCCTGAGATTTTGGTGATTACCCACAAGTGGTTTGAGACTTGAAAGACTCCGTCCTTCGCAGTATGCTTTGGAAGCGCGAACAACCAAACAACTGCGGAGGACGGAGCCGTGAGTAGCATACTGCAAAACGAGGTAATTGACAAACTTCCGGTGGCGGAATTGCAGGCAGATTTGGATCTGTTTTTGCGGCCGGTTTTGAGGCGCCTGCCGGAAAAGCGCCTGCGGGCCGTCGGGAAGCTGGCGGTGCAAGGGGTGTTGGGCAGCCAGTCGCCTCTGTTGACTCAAATGGCGCGGGGTGTGGTGCGTAAGGAGGAGACGATCTGGCCCGCGGCCAAGAGATTCTACCGGTTTGTTTGGAACGAGCGCTTCAGCCATCGGGACTTGCTGAAGGGGTTGTATGGCATTGCCCAGGGTACCGTGGCCGAGCATAAACCGTCTTACCTGGTAGTAGCCTTGGATCCAGTGAACTTTGAGAAGCCGTACACCGAGGAGTTGGAAGGCGTTTCCACGGTCATGAAGAGCACACCGCCTCCGCCGAAGGGGCAAAAGAAGCGGCTGACCCCAGGCTATCCGGCGATCACCGCCACCGTCGTCAACCTGGCCGAGCCGGTGCTGACCTATGCCAACTGGTTCTCCTATGTGACGGCTGACTTTGTGAGTGAGAACCGAGAGATCTATCGTGCCATTCGCATCACTCGCGCTTTGTTTCCTGAAACCAAGCTGCGCTTCGTCGGGGATGCGGGCCTGGATGACCAGAAGATCTTCCACCACATGGCGTTGGTCCACGCCGATTTTACCATCCGGGCTTGCCACAATCGCACGGTAGAGGTCTACAATGACCGGCTCGACCGTTGGGAGCAGGAGTTGTTGGACGATTTGACGGCTTCTGTGCCGCTGCCCCTCAAGTTCCGCGTCGCTTTTACCCACGCTCGCAAGGTGCGACACGTAGACATCGAGCTGGGCTGGCTGATGCTCCGCCTCCCCGACACACACCAGGTGTTGTGGGCTCTGGTCGCCCACGACCCGGACTACGACCGCGATCTCGTCCTACTCACCAATATCCCTGTCCGTACTGCCGCAGATGCCCAGGCAGTGTATACCGAGTGGCGTTACCGGCCGCAGATCGAACATACCTATCGCTTTGACCAAGAGGACGGGCTGGACATCGAAGACATGCGCGTGCAGACGCTCGAACGTATGCGTCGCGTCTTCGTTCTGGTTCTCATGGCTGCCCTATTCGTATATCATGTCGCTGATGTCTGGCCTCAGCACATGGTCCTCTGGCTTCGCCGTCTGGGCGGCAAACTCGGCCTTTCCTCAGACC
>CAYQAF010000493.1:0-2141 GCA_964415375.1 uncultured Alcaligenaceae bacterium | reverse complement strand
CGTCCGATCACCTCGACTTCGCGCTCCGCCCTCCCGGCGCCAGCATTGACCGCGACCGCTCGGACGATGCGCTTGCCGACTGGCACCAGTCGAAGATCGAGGGCGTTCCCTCGGGCGATCTCGGCGCCCGCGCTGTCGTACCACGCGAACCCGGCATTGGGTAGCGAGCGCCCGCGTTCGTCGACTGCAAACGCCCGGATGACCGCCCCGGTATTCACGTCGATGACGACGTCGACCTCGGGATGCTTGTCGGGGTCGCGCCGACCGCCGAGCGGCTCGACGGATGTCTCGCCCATTGCCGTTGCGAGGCCGTTGCTGGCGAGCACCCGCACTTGCAGCGGCGCCGCCCTGTTTCGGAGCCGCGGTGGAATCGCGATCTCCATCGTCTGCTGACGCGGCGCGATGCCACGCCACACCCCGGCCTCGTCCTGCCAATGGACGAGGTACACGAGCTTGTGCGGATCTTCCGCGCGCCACCGCAGAATGGCGACCTCCCGATCCGGGTACTCGACCGGACCGACATCGAGCCGAGGGCGGTCGGGGATGCCGAGCGCAGCTATCTGCTGCTCGCCTTCGTAGAGCACCAGTTCGCGTGCGCGATCGAAGTCGATGGGCACCTCGCCGACGAGGTGCTGCGGCCAGCACGTCGGACCGCAGTGATAGCAGTGGTGGTCCAGGCCCACGCAGGCGCGCGTGGTTCCGTCCCGATCCCGGATCGCTGCACGGAAGGCGCTGGGCCGCGTATGCCGGAGTCGCGGGCGCGCCGGGAACGTGAAGACGTGCGGCACCGTCACCTTGCGATCCTGGTCAACCCGCAGGTCGAGGAAGAGCAGCGGCGCCGGACGTCGCGACCACTCCGCCCGCCCATAGCCGGGACGCGCCGGCGGCTTGGCGGTCAGGTACGCAATCCGTGCTGTCGCGGCCCCCTGAACCGGATCCCCCTTCGAGAGGAGCGCCGTGTACGTGTACGGACTCACCCAGTCCTGCCCGGAGTAGCCCATGAAATCGTGAGCGGTCGCGGGGTCGAACACCATGTTGTTCTCGGGATCGAAGCCGAATTCGCCGATGCTGTCGGAATCGAACAGCGCGTACTGGGGATAGTCGCCATCCTGGTTCGCAGGGTTGTTGCACCGCGTACTGTCGTCGCATGGCGCGTGCTTGCGCCCGTACGCGTGGCCCGCCTCGTGGGCCGCCGTCACCAAGTCGCCGACCGTGCCCGACCCGACCCCGTCGCCTCCGCAGCCGACGAACGTCCCGTAGTTGATGCCCGTGGGCAGCAGTCCATAGAACAGGTCGTCGGAGTCACCGCGCAGGTCCTTCAGTTCGCCGTTGAGCGACTCGAACCCGTCCCCGCATCCGGTCGTGTCGGTGGTGAACATGTCGTCGCCGAAGTCGAGCGTCGTGTAGCCCGAGAGCAGCACGTCACCGACGGGAAACGTGCGGCGCGCGTAGTCGAACGTGCCCAGCACGGTCGTCGCGTCGGGCGCGGCAAGGTCCATGCTCTGGCCCGTGTAATGCACGCCCACGCCGAACACGCGCAACGGATTGACGTCGACGAAGCGCAGCGTGCGCCGCAACGGCGCGGAGCCGGAGGCCGGATTCGCGGCATCGAACACGCGCGCCCGTATGTCGACGCTCCCCCGACACCATGCGCCGGGAATGGCGAAGTTCAACGTGTGGCCAACCGAGCCACGGTCGATTTCCGTGTCCCTGCGGGGCACGATCGTGGCGAGTGGCGCCAGTGTCAGCGTACTGGCCCCGGTCCGGACCTCCACCTCGCCGGACAGTGACGCGATCGGCGGCAATGCGGGATCCGCGCCGTGGTCGACGTAGATGCGAATTCCGGTCGTCTTGCCGCCCACCAGAGTGACCGCGTTGTCCGGCATGACGTGGTCGGCATCGAGGTGCTCGGCGCTGCGGAAGGACTGGATCGCCTGGGTCACCTCCATTCCGGTGATCTGCAGATCGCCCCGCGGCGGCGGGAGGCTCGCGTCCACGAGCTCTGCGAGCACCGCGACCTGAATCGTCCCCGCATAGTCATCGTCCCAGCTGCCGGACCAGTCGCGCAGCCCAAACGTCGCGTGCACGATTACCACGTTCGCATTCACCTCGGCATCGAGCTTCACCTGGAGGATTCCGAG
>CAYQAF010000492.1:0-2144 GCA_964415375.1 uncultured Alcaligenaceae bacterium | reverse complement strand
TCACGTAACGATCCCGCGGGTTGATCTCCACGATCCGATTCAAGCGTGTCGTGTCGAAAGTGACGGTGTTCTCGCGGATCGGCAGGTAGCCGTCGGTGTAGGACATGCCGCCACCCCGCGCCACGACGGCGGCGCCAGTTGCAGTGACGAGTCGCACTGCAGCCGCGAGCTCCTCGACCGAACCCGGACGCACCACCGCGAGCGGCAGCACGCCGCTGCCGTGCACGTCCTGTGCGTGAAAGCGACGGCTGGTGGCATCGGTGAGCACGTGCTCGTCGCCCAGCAGCGCTACGAGCTGTGGGGGGAGGCCCTCACACGAATGTTCGACCGCGACACCCGCAACCGCGCCCGAGTCGTTCATCTTCGCTCCGGCTCCGTTGCGCCGAGGCGCCGCTTGAACTCGTCTTCGTCGATGACCGTCACGCCGAGCTCCTGCGCCTTGCGCAGCTTGGATCCCGCTTCGGCCCCCGCGACCAGCAGCGTCGTCTTGCGGGAAACCGAGTCGGTGACGGTGGCACCGGCCGCGCGCGCGGTGTCGCGAGCCTGGTCGCGCGTCATCGACGCGAGCGTCCCGGTGATCACCAGCGTTTCGCTACTGAGCGGACCCGACCCGGCGCTGCGGACCGGCGTTCCCTCGGGCCACGAGACGCCGCGCTCCTGCAACTCCGCAAGCACGGCGCGGTTACGCTCCTCGGCGAAGAAATCACGTACGTGCGCCGCCACGACCGGACCCACGTCGCGGACCTGCTCGATTTCCTCGGTGCTCGCATCCGCAATCGCCTCGAGACGACCGAAGTGTTTTGCGAGCGCCAGCGCCGTGGACTCGCCCACGTCGCGGATGCCGAGCGCGAACAGGAAGCGCGGCAGCGTCGTGCGCTTGCTGCGCTCGAGGGCCTCGACCAGGTTCGCTGCCGACTTCGCGCCCATGCGCTCGAGGCTGGCCAGCTCGTCAGCGGTCAACGCATACAGGTCGGCCGGCGTCTCGACCCGACCGGCGTCGACGAGTTGCTCGACGAGCTTGTCGCCCAGTCCCTCGATGTCCATCGCGCGACGCGAGGCGAAGTGCCGCAGCGCCTCGCGCCGTTGCGCGCGGCACACGAGCCCGCCGGAGCAGCGCGCGACCGCCTCTCCCTCGGTGCGCGTCACGTGCGAACCGCAGACCGGGCAGCGCGCCGGCAACTCGACGATGCGCGCGTCCGGCGGGCGCAGGTCGGGAATGACTCGGACCACCTCCGGGATCACGTCGCCCGCGCGACGCACGACGACCGTGTCGCCGATCCGGACGTCCTTGCGGGCGAGCTCGTCCATGTTATGCAGCGTGACGTTACTGACCGTGACGCCGCCGACGAACACCGGTTCGAGACGCGCGACCGGCGTCAGCGCGCCGGTGCGACCGACCTGGAACTCGACGTCCCTGACGACCGTCGTCTCCTCCTGCGCGGGGAACTTGTGCGCGATCGCCCAGCGCGGCGCGCGCGAGACGAATCCGAGGTCGCGCTGCCAGTCGAGGCGGTCCACCTTGTAGACGACGCCGTCGATCTCGTACGCGAGCGCATTGCGCCGCCGGCCCATGGCCTGGTAGTACTCGAGGCAACCCGCCACGCCGACGACCACCGCGATTTCCGGGCCGGTCCGCAGACCCAGCTCACGCAGTGCCGCAAGCAGTTCGCTGTGTCGGCGCGGCATCGTCCAGCCTTCGGTCGCGCCGACGCCGTAGAAGAACACGTCGAGCGCCCGGCGCTCGGTCACCTTCGGGTCGAGCTGGCGAAGGCTGCCTGCGGCGGCGTTACGCGGATTGACGAAGGTCTTCTCGCCTCTCTCGGCCGCCCGCCGGTTGAGTTGCTCGAATGCGCGGCGCGACATGAAAACCTCACCGCGCACCTCGAGCAGCCGCGGCACCTCGCCGCGCAGCGTGAGCGGCACGGAGCGAATGGTCCGCACGTTCGCCGTGACGTCCTCGCCCTTGGTGCCGTCGCCGCGGGTCGCGGCTTGGGCCAGGCGCCCGGCCTCGTAACGCAGGCTGATGGCCAGGCCATCGAGCTTCGGCTCGGCCGAGTAGTCGATCGCGTCGGTGTCCAGCCGCTCGCGCACACGCCGGTCGAAATCGAGCACGTCCTGCTCGCTGAACGCGTTCTCGAGCGAGA
>CAYQAF010000491.1:0-2147 GCA_964415375.1 uncultured Alcaligenaceae bacterium | reverse complement strand
ACAGGTTGATCTGCTGCGTGCGGCCGGGCGTCCGGCTCGTGAACGCGAGGCGGGTGCGGGTGGCGAGCGCATTGATCGCGCTCGACTTGCCGGCGTTGGATCGGCCGGCGAACGCGATTTCCGGCGGGCCGGGCGGCGGCAACTGGGCACGCCCGGCAGCGCCGATGACGAATTCCGCCCCCACGAGCGCCAGGGGTTGCTCGGGCACTTGCACATCCGCGCCTTTGGGCGCGATGGGCGGCTCCGGTACAATGTTGCGTTTGTTCACGACGGGAGCGGCCCCGGGGCGCGACGACTCGCCCGCGGCTGCCGAATCGAGGAGTCTTGCCGATGAAATCCCTGCTGCTGCTGGCCCTGATTGCCGGACCGACGCTTGCCGCGGTGCCCACGCAGGCGACCGCGCAGAACGACATGGAGCGCGGCCGCAAGATCGCCACCGAGGTCTGCGCCGCTTGTCACGGTGCCGACGGCAACAGCCCCACCGCGGTCAATCCCAACATCGCGGGGCAGCACGCCGACTATATCACCCTGCAGCTCGCGCACTTCAAGGCGGGCGTGCGCGCCAATGCCGTGATGCTCGGCATGGCCACGCCGCTGTCCGCCGACGACATGCGCGCGGTCGGACTCTACTACTCGCGCCAGAAGCCGAAGGGCCTTGCCGCGAAGGACATCGAGCTCGTCAAGGCCGGGCAGGCGCTGTGGCGCGGCGGCGACGCCGCCACCGGCGTGCCAGCCTGCAGCGCGTGCCACAGCCCGACCGGCGCGGGGATTCCCAAGAGCTACCCGCGCATCGCCGGGCAGTACGCCGACTACACCTACGCTCAGCTGAAGGCGTTCAGGTCGGGCGAGCGCGGCATGGACAAGGACGGCAAGGACGCGAACGGCCGCGTGATGCACGGCGTGGTCAAGGCGATGACCGACCAGCAGATGAAGGCGGTCGCGGAGTACGCCGCGGGACTGCGCTGACCGGATCGAACCGGTCTTGCGACGGGCGGCGCGGATCTCCGCGCCGCCCGTTGCGTTTCCGGGGCCCGGGCGAGGGGAAAGTGCAATGCAACGCGTAACGATCGCCGGCCTGTCGATCTACCCCGTGAAGAGCTGCCGGGGCGTCGACACTGCGCAGCTGCATGTGCTGCCCACCGGCCTCGCACACGACGGCATCCGCGACCGCGAGTGGATGGTGATCGACCCGCGCGGCCGCTTCGTCACGCAGCGAGAGGTCCCCGAGCTCGCCCTCGTCCGGGCAGTGGTGCGGGACGCCCGCCTCGAACTCCTCGTGCCGGGTCACGCGCCGGTTGCGCCCGGAACGGGACTCCCGTGCGACGTCCAGGTCTGGGGTGCGCACGTGCGCGGGATCGACGCCGGCGACGACTGTGCGAGCGCGCTATCGGCGCATGTCGGCCGCGACGTTCGCATGGTCCGCTTCGACGACCGCCAGCCCCGCCCTTGCAACCCCGACTACGTGGGCGCGACCGGCGCGACGACGCTGTTCTCGGATGGCTATCCGCTCCTGGTGATCGGCCGCGCCTCGCTCGACGACCTCAACGCGCGGCTGGCCGCCAACGGGTTCCCGTCGGTGCCGATGAACCGCTTCCGGCCGAACCTCGTGCTCGACGGTCTCGATCCCTACGACGAGGACCACGCGGACACGATCACCACGGGCCCCGTGACACTGAAGCTGGTCAAGCCCTGCACTCGCTGCGAGATCACGACCACCGACCAGGACACGGCGCGGCGCAACCTCGAGCCGCTGCGCACGCTCGCGACGTACCGCCGCGACGACCGGCTCGCGGGCGTGACCTTCGGCATGAACGCGATCGTCGTCGCGGGCGCGGGCGCGACACTCGGCGTCGGCGACCAGACCGACGTCGCGTTTCGCTTCTAGGCCGTCACGTCGCGCGCCCCGCCCGCACCGGGCGGGGGCACGCTTGGCCGCGGGCCCTAATTGGCTTCGGGCGAGCACATGCCCCGGCCAGCGGCGCCTTCCGACATCCAGTCGGAATCGCTGTTCAGATCGTCGCGGGTCGTCACTTCGGGCGTGTAGCGGTGGTTTGTCGCGCTGATATGGAAGAAGCGCCAGACCGGACGCGTGCCCGTCGGACAGGCGCCGTTGGCCTGGTTCGGCAGGTAGATGTAGAACACGGCCG
>CAYQAF010000490.1:0-2148 GCA_964415375.1 uncultured Alcaligenaceae bacterium | reverse complement strand
AGATACCGAGTGACAATGCAATCTTCGAGGCGCCGCGCACGAGCGCCTCGGCGCCGACCACCAGGGCGGCAAGGCCCAGGACGAACAGGAAGGCGTGGATCAGCACGATGCCACGCCGCGGGCGCACCGGACGCGCCGCTGGCGACGGCGGGCCGTAGGGTCAGGGTTCGACATGCTCATCCTCCGCATCCCGCTGCTTCTGCTCCCGGATCAGCATCGCAACCAGCGTGACGATGGTGAGCGGCAGCACGAAGCTGATCATGATAGCCGAATACTCGTCGAGCGCGTCGTGTTGCTGGGCGCCCAGGATCAGGTAGCCCACATAGGCCGCGTAATAGCCGAGAAACAGCAGCCCCTTGCCACGGCCGATCTCGCGGCCGGCAATGAAGACCGGCAGGCAGGCCACGGCCACCGCGACCATGACCCACAGGTCGAAGTTGAGCACTGCCGGCGCAATGCTGAGGCCGTCCCGACTCACCAGCCCGGAAATGCCAAGGCACCCGAGGATATTGAACGTGTTGCTGCCGATCACGTTGCCGACCGCGATGTCGCGCTCACCACGCACGGCCGCCATGATCGACGCGGCGATCTCCGGCATCGAAGTGCCGACCGCAATGACCGTAAGACCGATGACGAGATCGCTCACGCCCATGACCTGGGCAAACGCCACGGCAGCGTCCACCATCCAGTCGGAACCGAGCACGAGCAAACCAAGCCCCACGACGATCAGCAGCGCCTGAACCGACCAGTGGCTGTCCCATTCGCCCGGGCGGCAGACAGCTCCCGCATACTCGTCCCGCAGTTCCTTGCTCTCGGCGCGTGACTGCACGACGAGGAACGTCATGTAACCGACCATCAGGACCGCTAGCAGCAAGGCGTCGAGCCGGCCCAGCCGCCCATCGAAGATCAGCACCGCGAGAAGCAGCGACGCTCCGATCATGATCGGGACTTCCTGCCGGATGAGCTGCGAATGAACGGCCAAAGGCGCGATCAGCGCGCCGATACCGAGCACGAGCAGGACGTTCAGGATGTTGCTGCCGACGACGTTGCCGACGGCAATGTCGGTATTGCCGTTGAGCACGGCGCCCACGGACACGGCGACCTCGGGCGAACTGGTGCCGACGGCGACGATGGTCAAACCGACGACCAGCGGTGAGATCCCGAGCGACAGCGCGATCTTCGAGGCACCGCGCACCAGGGCCTCCGCACCCAAGACGAGTGCCGCGAGACCGAGCAGGAAGACCAATGCGTGGGTGGCCATGATCCTGGCGTGGACCGGTGTCGTTGCAGCAAGGGGGTGGAAATTATCGCACCAAGACGGCGCGTGGATTCCGGCCCGAATCAATCGGCCGGCCGGTAAGCTGCCGGAATGACCTTCGAGCGCTCAGTCTGGAGAATTCCCAGGGCCGGTTCCCTTGGCAGGCTCGCCCTCTGCCGGGAACCTTTGGCCGAACCCGGACCGGGCGAAGCACGGCTGCGCGTCGAGGCCATCGGCCTGAATTTCGCCGATCTGTTCGCCTGCCAAGGCCTGTACTCGGCGACGCCGCAAGGATCGTTCATCCCCGGACTCGAGTGCGCCGGCACGATCGAGGCACTCGGCCCCGGGTTCCCGGGCGAGGCGGATCTCCGGATCGGCGATCGCGTCGTTGCATTGACGCGCTTCGGCGCCTACGCGACGGTGGTCAACGTCAGCGCGGGCCTGTTGAGGCGCGTGCCAGCCGGGTGGTCGGCTGCGCAGGCCGCGGCCTGGCCGGTGCAAGGCCTGACCGCGTGGTACGGACTGGTACCGCTCGGCGCAGTCACGATGGGCGACGTCGTGCTCGTGCAATCCGCTGCGGGCGGCGTCGGACTCCAGGCCATGGCCATGCTGCAGACTCTGGGCGCGCGGCCGCTGGCAGTCGTGGGTCAAGAGTCCAAGCTCCGCTTCCTGATCGAGCAGCGCGGCATCGCACCCGAGACGGTCATCGCCCGTGACCAGCGGCACTTCGCGAACCAACTCGACGCCGGCTTGGCCGCGCTCGGCGCCACGGGCTTCGATTGCGTGCTCGATGCGGTGCTCGGACCGGGATTTCGGCCGTCCTTCGCACGGCTGTGCCCGGAGGGCCGCTACGTGCTGTTCGGCGCCGCAGACTTCATGACCGCGTCGGC
>CAYQAF010000489.1:0-2160 GCA_964415375.1 uncultured Alcaligenaceae bacterium | reverse complement strand
TCGTCGAGCCTTACGCCGAGCAGCGCGCGAAGCTCGCGGCGCGCTTCCCCGGCGCGGCGCTTCACGAGCGCACGACGCGCGAGGCGATCGGCGCGGCGACCCTGGTCGTGCTGGCGGTCAAGCCGCAGCAGATGCGCGAGGCGTGCGTCGCGCTCGCGCCGTTCGTCGGCGGCGTGCGCGCGGTGCTGTCGATCGCCGCGGGAACGAGGTGCGCCGACATCTCGCGCTGGCTCGGCGGCTACGACCGGATCGTGCGCGCGATGCCGAACACGCCGGCGCTGATCGGCGCGGGCATCGCGGGCCTGTACGCGCCGCTCGCCGTCGACGCCGAAGGGCGCACGGCGGCCGAGGCGGTGCTCCGGGCGGCGGGCGAGGTGGTCTGGTGCGACGAGGAGTCGATGCTCGACGCGATCACCGGGCTCTCCGGCAGCGGCCCCGCCTACGTGTTCTTGTTCCTCGAACACATGGAGCGCGCCGCGATCGAGCTCGGCATCTCCGCGTCCGACGCCCGGCGGCTTGCCTGCCGCACGTTCGCGGGGGCGGTGCAGCTCGCCGAGCAGTCGGGCGAGGAGCCGGCGACGTTGCGCACCCAGGTCACGTCGAAGGGCGGCACCACCGAGCGCGGCATCGCCGCGCTGATGGAGGCGGGCGTCGGCGCGGCGCTGGTGCGCGCGGTGCAGGCTGCCGCCGACCGCGCGCGCGAGCTCGGCGACGTGCTCGGACGCGACGGGTAGACTCGCGAACCCATGGTCGACCAGGCACTGAAGCTCGTCATCGACGTCGCCTTCGGGCTCGTCACGTTCGCGTTCCTGCTGCGTTTCCTGATGCAGCTCATGCGCGCACCGTTCCGCAACCCCTTCGGCCAGGCGGTGCTCGCGCTCACCGACTGGCTGGTCGTGCCGCTGCGCAAGGTGCTGCCCGGCTTCCGGGGCATCGACTGGGCGTCGCTCGTCGCGGCCTACCTGTTCCAGCTCGTCTGGCTGCTCGCGCTCTACGCGATCTTCGGCCGCGGCTTCTCGATGACCGGCGCGGGCGTCCTGTTCGTGCTGCTGGCGGCCGTGGTCGAGCTGCTCAAGGTGGCGATCTGGGTGCTGATCTTCATCGTGATCGCCCAGGCCATCCTGTCGTGGGTCGCGCCCGACGGGCCGCTCGCCGGGCTGCTCAACGCGATGACCTTCCCGTTCCTGCGGCCGCTGCGCAGGTTCATCCCGCCGATCGGCGGCACGCTGGACCTGACGCCGCTGATCCTGATCGTCGTGCTGCAGCTCATCCTGATCCTGCCGGTGACGTGGCTCGAGCGCACGCTCGTGGCGCTGCTGCGCTGACGGCCACCCCCTGGCGGCGCGAGGACGGCGCGACACTGGTGCTCGCGCTGCACGTGCAGCCCGGGGGCTCCCGCACCGAGATTACGGGGACGCACGGCACGGCACGCGACGCGCGCCTCAAGCTGCGGCTCGCCGCACCCCCGGTCGACGGCAAGGCCAACGCGGAGCTGCTGCGTTTCCTCGCGCAGGCCTTCGGCGTCCCGTTGCGGCAGGTGGTCCTGGTGCGCGGTGCCACGTCCCGGCAGAAGAGCGTGCGCATCGACTCGCCGGCGCGGCGGCCCGACCTCGCGTGGCCGTGACCGACGGCACGATTCAGGCGCGTCCGCGCGCGCGCGCCGGCCGCGTCCGCGCCTCCTCCGCCTTGCCCGCGCCGAGTCGCTCCGACATCCGTCGCGACAGCGCGGCGAGCGGTGCGCGGACTTCCTGCAGCTTGCGGTTGGTCATCCGGTGCTTCGGCCCGACGACGCACATCGAAGCGATCACCTCGCCGGAGTAGCAGAACACCGGCATCGCGACGCAGCGCAGGCCGAGGTACTGTTCCTCGTCGTCGACCGCGTAGCCCGCCGCGCGGATGCGGCGCAGCTCGCCGTCAAAGTCGGCCCGCGTGGTGATCGTGTTCGGGGTGAGCGGCTCCATCTGCACGTTGGCCAGCGCGGCACGCACCTCGGAGGCCGGGAGCCAGGCCGCGAGTGCCTTGCCGACTGCGGTGCAGTAGAGCTGCCGCGTGCTGCCCACGTCCTGCACGACGCGCACAGGCCCGCCCGGCTCGCGCTTCGCGGCGATCGTGACCGTGCCCCGGATCCACGCGGCCACGCTCGTGCCCTCGCCGGTCGAT
>CAYQAF010000488.1:0-2161 GCA_964415375.1 uncultured Alcaligenaceae bacterium | reverse complement strand
CGCCGCGCGTGGCGATCTCCCGCGAGCAGCGGGTAGCGCACCCAGTCGATCGCCGGGTGCGAGGCGAGGTGCTGCGCGACGGTGAGCGCCGACGCCGAGTGGCGTGGCATGCGCAGGTGCAGCGTCTCGATGCCCTGCAGCAGCAGGAACGCGGAAAGGGGCGCGAGGGTGGGACCCAGCGTGCGCATCGTCTCCATGCGCGCCTTCATCGTGAAGCCGAAGTCGCCGAAGGTCTCGTAGAAGCGCACGCCGTGGTAGCCGGCGGAGGGCTCCGTCATCCCCGGGAAGTTGCCGTTGTCCCAGGGAAACCTGCCCGACTCGACCACCACGCCGCCCATCGTCGTGCCGTGGCCGCCCAGATACTTGGTCACCGAGTGCACGACGATGTCCGCGCCGTGCTCGAACGGCCGGCACAGCGCCGGCGAGGCGAGGGTGTTGTCGATGACGAGCGGGACGCCGGCACCGTGCGCGACGTCCGCGAGCGACGCGATGTCGCAGACGTTCAATTGCGGGTTGCCGATCGTCTCGGCGTAGATCGCCTTGGTATTGGGCTTGAGCGCTGCGCGGAACGCGTCCGGGTCATCGGCATCGACGAATGTCGTCTCGATGCCGAACTGGCGGAACGTGACCGCGAACTGCGTGTGGGTGCCGCCGTAGAGGGTGCGCGCGGCGACGAGGTGGTCGCCTGCCCGCGCGAGCGTGAGCAGCGCGACCATCTGCGCGGCCATGCCGGTGGCGGTCGCGAGCGCCGCCCGGCCGCCCTCGAGCGCCGCGATGCGCTCCTCGAGCGCCGCGACGGTCGGATTGCTGATTCGTGAGTAGACGTTGCCGAACGTCTGCAGGTTGAACAGGCTCGCCGCGTGGTCGGCGGAGTCGAAGACGAACGAGGTCGTCTGGTAGATCGGCTGCGCACGCGCACCGGTCTGCGCGTCGGGAATCTGCCCCGCATGCAGGCAGAGCGTGTCGAAGCCGAAGGTGCGGTCGGGCATGGCGTCAGCGCCTAGCGGGGCACGCGCGCCCGTCGCGCGGAGACGATGCCGGTGTTCACGCCCGCCCAGTTGAGCCCGCCGAGGATGCGCGCGTGCTCGATCTTCATGCAGCGGTCCATCACCACGTCGAGGCCCGCGTCGCTTGCGATGCGCGCTGCCGCCTCGTTGCGAATGCCGAGCTGCATCCACAGCACGCGGGCGCCCTTGGCGACCGCTTCGCGCGCCAGCGCCGGCATCTCGTCGGCCTTGCGGAAGCCGTCGACGACGTCCACCGGCTCCGGAATCGCCGCGACATTCGGATAGCAGCGCTCGCCCAGCACCTCGGTGTAGTTCGGATTCACCGGGATCACGCGGTAGCCGTGCTCCTGCAGGTACTTGGCGGCGAAGTAGCTCGGCCGGTACCAGTTCGCCGACAGGCCCACGACCGCGATCGTCCTCGACTGCGCGAGGATGCGGCTGAGGCCCGCGACGTCGTCGACGATCATCCTAGCGCTCGCGCCCGAAGGTCGAGTCACCCCACGACCACACCGGCTCCTCGCCGTAGGGATACTCGTTGGCGATGCGGCGGCCCGACGAGATGCGGTTGTCGAGCGCCCACGGCAGCGACGGGTAATCGCCCGGGCCGAACGTGCGGCACTCGCCGTTGAATCCGGGCTCGCTGCAGAACATCCAGTAGCCGCGCTCCACGCGCATCGACGAGGCGCGGTTGCCGAAGCCCCGGTCCGCGAGGTTGCCGACGAAGTCGCCGGCGATCGCCAGCGATCGGCCATTGAAGTTCTGGGCCTCGTAGAGGACGACGCGCACGCCGCCGCCCCAGCCCGGGCCGGGGGGCAAGCCGGGCAACGGGACACCGGGCCCCGGCGGCAGCGGTCCGGCCACCGGCGGTGGCAGCAGCGGGCGCGCGGAACTCACGTCGCCCGTGAGCTCCCCGAGGTCCGGATAGCGTCCCGGCGTGAACACGCGGCACGTGCCGCGGTAGCGGTCGTGCTCGCAGAGCTCCCAGCTGCCGCCGACCACCACCATCGAGCGCGCGCGATCGTTGAAGCCGCTCATGCCGTCGGTGGGCCCGGTGATCGTGATGCTGCGGCCGCCGAGGTTCTGTCGTTCGTAGAGCACGAGGCTGCCCAAACTAGGGGCGGGGCCCGGAACCGGCGCCGGGCCCGGCGCGTACC
>CAYQAF010000487.1:0-2163 GCA_964415375.1 uncultured Alcaligenaceae bacterium | reverse complement strand
CGTCCGAGAGGGCGCGCGCCGGATCGGGATGGGTCTCCATGAACACGCCGGCCACGCCGGCCGCCACTGCCGCGCGGGCGAGCACGGGGACGAACTCGCGCTGGCCGCCCGACGAGGTGCCCTGGCCGCCGGGGAGCTGTACGGAGTGGGTGGCGTCGAAGACCACCGGGCAGCCCGTGTCGCGCATGATCGCGAGCGAACGCATGTCGGACACCAGGTTGTGGTAGCCGAACGAAGCGCCGCGCTCGCAGACCATCACGTTGTCGGCGCCGCTCGCGGCCTTCGCCTTGGCCACTACCTGCAGCATGTCGTCCGGGGCGAGGAACTGGCCCTTCTTGATGTTCACCGGCCGGCCGGCACAAGCGACCGCCTGGATGAAGTCGGTCTGCCGGCACAGGAACGCGGGCGTCTGCAAGACGTCGACCACGGCCGCGACCGCCGGGATCTCGTCGACCGAGTGCACGTCCGTCAGCACCGGCACACCGACCTGCCGCCGCACTTCCGCGAGAATGCGCAGGCCCTCGTCCATGCCCGGGCCGCGAAAGCTCGCGTGCGAGCTGCGGTTGGCCTTGTCGTAGGAGGACTTGAACACGAACGGGATGCGCAGCTCGGCACAGGTCTCCTTGAGCCGGCCCGCGACGTCCACCTGCAGCGCCTCGCTCTCGACGACGCAGGGCCCCGCGATCACGAACAGCGGATGGTCGAGGCCGACGTCGAAGCCGCAGAGCTTCATCTGACCGTCGCGAAAGTAGGGTCAGACTCGACTTTCCGATTCCCACGGTGCTGAGCAATGGACATGTCGGCGTGGAAAGTCGCGTCTGACCCTACCTTCGAAAGTCGAGTCTGACCCTACTTTCGGGCTAGAGGGACGCGACCAGGTCGGCGACCGGGCCCGCCGTGCCGCCCTGCCCCCGCCGCTGCTGCTCGAGCGCGGCGCGCACGAAGCTCACGAACAGCGGGTGCCCGCGGCGCGGATTCGAGGTGAATTCGGGGTGGAACTGGCAGCCGAAGAACCACGGGTGGTCCGGCAGCTCGATCATCTCGCAGAGGTCGCCGGCCGCGGCGCTCTTCGCCCACGCCCCCACGACCAACCCCGCCGACTCGATGCGCGGCAGGTAGTGGTTGTTGACCTCGTAGCGATGCCGGTGCCGCTCGGACACGCCGGTGGCACCGTAGATCCGGTTCGCGAGCGAGCCCGGGACGATCTCGCAGGGTTGCGCGCCGAGGCGCATCGTGCCGCCGAGGTCCGACTTTTCCGTGCGCCGCTCGACCGTGCCGTCGCGGTTCTGCCATTCGGTGATGAGCGCGACCACCGGGTGCGGCGTCGCCGGATCGAACTCGGTGCTGTTCGCGCCGGCAAGGCCCGCCTTGTGGCGCGCGAACTCGATGACGGCCAGCTGCATGCCGAGGCAGATACCGAGGTACGGGATGCCGTTCTCGCGCGCGTAGCGGATCGCGGCGATCTTGCCCTCGACGCCGCGCTTGCCGAAGCCGCCCGGCACGAGGATCGCGTCCATGCCGGCCAGCGGCTCGGTGCCGTCGCGCTCCACGGCCTCGGAGTCGACGTAGTGGATCTGCACCTTGCTGCGGGTGTGGATGCCGGCGTGGACCAGCGCCTCGGACAGCGACTTGTACGACTCGGTCAGGTCGACGTACTTGCCGACCATCGCGATGTGCACCGTGTGCTCGGGATGCTCGAGCGCCTCCACCAGCCTGTTCCAGGCAGAGAGATCGCCGGGCGGCGGCGACAGCGCGAGCTTGCGGCAGACGATCTCGTCGAGACCCTCCCTGTGCAGCGCCGCCGGGATCTTGTAGATCGAGTCGCTGTCGAGCGCGGGAATCACCGCCTCGGGCGGGACGTTGGTGAAGAGCGCGATCTTGCGGCGGTCGCCGTCGGGAAGCGGCCGGTCGGCGCGGCACAGCACGACGTCCGGCTGGATGCCGATCTCGCGCAGTTCCTTCACCGAGTGCTGCGTCGGCTTGGTCTTCATCTCGCCCGCCGCCGCGATGAACGGCACCAGGGTGAGGTGGATGTAACAGACGTTCTCGCGGCCGAGCGTGATGCCCATCTGGCGGATCGCCTCGAGAAACGGCAGCGACTCGATGTCGCCCACGGTGCCGCCGATCTCGACGATCGCGACCTGCGCGACGCCGGCGCCCGCC
>CAYQAF010000486.1:0-2178 GCA_964415375.1 uncultured Alcaligenaceae bacterium | reverse complement strand
CCTTGCTGATTTCCCGCCAGGTCCCGGTATCGACACTGGCCGTATTCGTCGGCGTGATCGGCGGCGTTGCGGCCTTCGGCATCATCGGCGTCATCATCGGGCCGGTGTTGCTGACCGTGCTGGTCGCACTGCTGCAGTTCGTCGACGAGACGCTGGCGCGTCAACCCTGACACGGATTACTACCGCGCCTCGCCGTATTTCGGGGCGGCCGCGAACGCGCCGGTGGCGAGTTGGACCAGGCCCAGGTGGCGTAAGGCGTCGCGGGTGGTCAGGGGCACGGATCAGGGCAGAGCGAGCGCTGCCGTAGTCTTGAGCAGTGTGCCGAAAAGGGCCCAGGCGTCGGCCTGCTCGCCGGGGCAGGATTGCGAGGGCAGGGGGCAAACGTGGTCTGTTGCCTAGATCTTCCTCACCCCCTCACTCGCTGTCTACGCTACGCGGCGGCTATTACCGAACTCTGCGCAAGACTCGCTTACGGTGAGTGGCCATCCAGTTCCGCGCAGGACTGGCTGCCCGCCGAGCGCATTAGGAGAACGCCCGCACCATAACGGCACGGGCGGGCGACGAAAAATTGCCGGCGGATCGCTCCGCCGGCCCGAGGTAAACCCGAAGGTCACCTCGTCATCCGGCTCACAGGCTACCGATGGTCACCGGATACTTGTCCTCAAGCGGGGGATACGCATCCGACTTGAAACCGTCCAGGGTTTCGATCTGGTTCCCCGGAACGTCCGACGCCATCAGTGCGTTGTTGGAAAACACCAGCGACGACAGCGCGATCGCCACCTGCTTCTCGCCGAATCCGAGAAAGCCGCCGGAGCCGATCACGGCATAGAGCCGGTTGTTCACGCTCACCACTTTGTCGATATCGCCGAGCTTCTTCGCCTGACTGTCGACAATGTCGTAGCCGGTGATTTCCCCGACGGTCAACTGCATATCTCGCGTGGACGCTGCATTCACGGCGGTATTCGCGTCGTCGCGGGCTTGCCCGCTAGCCGCTGCCGGCTGTGCTACCGGCTTAGACTGCGCCGCCGTCTGGCCCTGCCTCTGCGAAGCCTGCTGCTTCGCCATTTCCCGGGTCTCGTTGGCGCTCAACTGCCGGATCTGGACGCGAGCCTCACCCGTCTGGTTGAACTGAACCTGCGGCTCGCCTTCGCTCACAATCTGGACCTCCGGCTGGGCCGCGTTGTAGCGAACTTGGGGCTGGGCTTCGGAGACGCTCACCGTAGCTTGCTGCGCGTCGCTCATCGTGACCTGAGGCTGCCCCTTCTCGACCCTGACGTCAGGCTGTCCCGTGCCCTTGCTCGCGGCGCTGCCGACCTGCACTGTTGGTTTGCCCTGCTCGACGGTCACCGTCGGCGCGGCCTGGTCGACCGATACCCGCGGTTGCGGCACGTTCACCGACACGGTCGGATTGGGCATCGCCACGAGAATTTCGGGGGCCGGCATGTCGATGGTGATCTTCGGCTGCGGCATGTTCACGCGCACCTGTGGTGCTGCCTGATTGACGGTCACCTGTGGGCGGCCCGGGTCGACCGCGACCTGCGCCTGCGCCTGCTGGACCTGGACGATCGAATCGGACTGGTTGACCGTGACCACCGGCTGGGGAACGTCCACCGATACTGTGGCCCGAAGGGTAGCCCTTTCGCCCTCACCCTGGCTCTGTTGCGCGACCCTCTGCAGCGCCTGGCGCGCCTTCTGCGGGTCGTTCTGGCGAAGCGCCGCAAGGGCCTGTGAGACTTCGTCCCGGATCTGGGTCAGTACCTTCTGGCGTTCGGCATTGGCCTGCGGACCAGTCTGCTCGATTCCCTGCAAAACCTGCTCCAGCATCCGGCGCGCCTGCGCCACGTCCTGCTGCGCCAGCGCCTCGTCGGCCTGGCGGACCTGCTGCTCAACTCCAGCCGCTTCTTCGCCTTGGGACGTCTTCTGCGGTGTCGCCGGGCCAGTGACCCTGTCGTCGCGCGCCTGTGCCACGCCCTGCTGCGCCGGCGCCTCGGCGGCCTGGCGGACCTGCTCCTTTGCCACGCCCGCCGCTTCTACCGCTTGGGGTGCCTGCTGCGGTGCCGCGGCCATACCCGAACCCTGAGCGCCAGGGCCGTATCCGTAACCCGGAGGGCCGTAGCCGTAACCAGGGGCGCCGTAACCCTGAGCAAACGCTGCCGGAGCCACGATACCGGAAAGGAG
>CAYQAF010000485.1:0-2180 GCA_964415375.1 uncultured Alcaligenaceae bacterium | reverse complement strand
GACGCGAACGACTCCGCCGCCTTCAAGGGCCTAGACGCGATCGTCACCTGCCAGGGCGGGGACTGGACCGGGCCGATGTTCCCGAAGCTCCGCGACGCGGGCTTCGACGGCTACTGGATCGATGCCGCCTCGACGCTGCGCATGCAGGACGACGCGGTCATCATCCTCGACCCGGTCAATCGCGACGTGATCGACGCGGCGCTCGCGAAGGGCGTGAAGAACTACGTCGGCGGCAACTGCACCGTGAGCCTGATGATGATGGGCATGGCGGGGCTCCTGCGCGAGAACCTGGTCGAGTGGATGACCTGCATGACCTACCAGGCGGCGTCGGGGGCCGGCGCGCAGAACATGCGCGAGCTGCTGCTGCAGATGGGCGAGGCGCACCTCGCCGCGAAGGCGCTGCTCGCCGACCCCGGCTCGTCGATCCTCGACATCGATCGTGAGGTCGCCGGGATCCTGCGCGACTCGCGTTTCCCCACCGAGCACTTCGGCGTGCCGCTCGCCGGCAGCCTGATCCCGTGGATCGACAAGGACCTCGGCAACGGCATGTCGCGCGAGGAGTGGAAGGGCGGCGCCGAGCTCAACAAGATCCTCGGCCGAGGTGTCGCCGGCGCGCCGCCGGCCATCCCGGTCGAGTCGATCTGCGTGCGCGTGGGCGCGATGCGCTGCCACTCGCAGGCGTTGACGATCAAGCTGACGCGGGACCTGCCGTTGCCCGAGATCGAGCGGCTGATCGCCGGCGCCAACGAGTGGGTGCGGCTCGTCCCGAACACCCGGGACGAGAGCATCCGCAGGCTCTCTCCGGCGGCCGTCACGGGCAAGCTCGAGATTGCCGTCGGTCGACTGCGCAAGCTCGAGCTTGGTGCCGGCTACCTCGGCGCGTTCACGGTGGGCGACCAGCTCCTGTGGGGTGCCGCGGAGCCGCTGCGCCGGATGCTGCGCATCCTGCTCGGCCGCTGACGCGCGGGTGGCGGAACCCGCGCCGGCGCCAGGCCATTCGGCCAGGTGACGAAGGCTGCCGCACTGCGGCAGTTTTCGTCATGTTCGCGCCGTTGCCACACCTGGGGCGCCGCAGATGGTCGCCGAGGCCGCCTTGGGTACCGCATGGGCGTCCTCTGCGCGACAATACGATTAGTCGTAGTACACAGATCGCTTTTTCGGTCGTCGGCGTGCGGCCAGAACATCGGCATGAAGCTTGCGTAGACCACAAGGCGGTCAGGTCAAAAAGGCCAGCTAAGACGGGGCTTTAGCTTGCGAAGCTAAACCCATGATGTTAAGTTAGCCCTTGCTAACACGATATGCTCGAGGGGTCGGCATGCGGGTGAAACCCATATTCACGTACACCCTGGTGGCCAGCGCGCTCGCGCTGCCGGCCCCGGCGTACTCGCTTGCGCTCGGCAAGCTCACGGTGAACTCCGCGCTGGGCGAACCGCTGTCCGCGCAGATCGAACTCGCTGCCGTCACGCGCGAGGAGCTCGAGTCGCTCACCGCGAAGGTCGCCGACGCGACGCTCTATCGGCAAAACAACCTGGGCTACCAAAGCGTGCTCTCGCGCGCCCGGATCGCGGTCGAGCGCACGCCCGACGGCCGCGCGATCCTCAAGGTCACGTCACCCACGCCGGTGAACGAGCCCTATCTCGACCTGCTGGTCGAGGTGAACTGGGCGACCGGACGCGTCGTTCGCGACTACACGTTCCTGCTCGACCCGCCCGGCACCGGCGTGCAGGTGGCGGTCGAGCCGGCGACGCCGTCGCGCCAGGCTCCCGTGACCACGGCCGCCGCCGCCGCGCGACCGGCCCCATCGGCGCGCCCGGCGCCGGCCGCCCCGCCGACGGACGGCTACGTGGTCCGCCGCGGCGACACGCTGTCCAGGATCGCCTCGGCCTACAAGCCCGCCGATGTCTCGCTCGAACAGATGCTGGTGGCGCTGTTCAACGCCAATACCGGAGCGTTCGAAGGCAACAACATGAACCGGCTCCGCACGGGTGCGATCGTCACCGTGCCGAGCGCCGAAACCGCGGCAGCCACGCCCCCGAGCGAGGCGGTGGTTTCCGTGGGGTCCGGGGCGAACATGAACGCGCACGCGGCTGACCGCAGCCGCTCCGCGGCGGCAAGCGAGGCGGCGGACCAGCCGTCGCAGTGGCCGACCGACGAACAGGGGAACCGGCTCGTGTGGGAGG
>CAYQAF010000484.1:0-2188 GCA_964415375.1 uncultured Alcaligenaceae bacterium | reverse complement strand
TCGACAACATCTACCGCTTCACGCTCGCCGGCACCGAGGTGTCGGCGCTGCTCGGCCGCATGCCGTCCGCCGTGGGCTACCAGCCGACGCTCGCCGAGGAGATGGGCCGGCTGCAGGAGCGCATCACCTCGACCAAGACCGGTTCGATCACCTCGATCCAGGCCGTCTACGTGCCGGCGGACGACCTCACCGACCCCTCGCCGGCGACGACGTTCGGCCACCTCGACGCCACGGTCGTGCTGTCGCGCGACATCGCCTCGCTGGGGATCTATCCGGCCGTCGACCCGCTCGACTCGACGTCCCGCCAGATCGACCCGAACGTCATCGGCGAGGAGCACTACGCGACCACCCGCCGCGTGCAGCAGACGCTGCAGCGCTACAAGGAACTGCGCGACATCATCGCGATCCTCGGCATGGACGAGCTCTCGCCGGACGACAAGCTGGCGGTGTCCCGTGCGCGCAAGATCCAGCGCTTCCTGTCGCAGCCGTTCACGGTCGCGGAGGCCTTCACCGGCTCCAAGGGCAAGTACGTCCCGCTCAAGGACACGATCAAGGGCTTCCAGATGATCGTCGACGGCGAGTGCGATGCCCTGCCCGAGCAGGCGTTCTACATGGTCGGCCCGATCGAGGAAGCGTTCGAGAAGGCCAAGACGCTGCAGTAGCGGAGCCCCCCATGGCCGCCCCCACCATCCGAGTCGACATCGTCAGCGCCGAGGAGCAGATCTTCTCCGGCGAAGCGGAGTTCGTCGTGCTGCCCGGCATCATGGGCGAGCTCGGCATCTACCCGCGCCACACGCCGCTCTTCACGGCGATCCGCCCCGGCGCCGTCCGCATGCGCGTGCCGAACCAGGCGCAGGAGGAGTTCGTGTTCGTCCAGGGGGGCTTTCTCGAGGTGCAGCCGCACCACATCACCGTGCTCGCCGACACCGCGATCCGCGCCAAGGACCTGGACGAGAAGTCGGCGCTCGAGGCGAAGCGCGCGGCAGAGGAGGCGATGTCCAACAAGACCAGCGCCGAGGAGATCGCCACCGCCGAGGCCGAGCTCGCGATGGCCATGGCGCAGATCGAAGCGATCCGCAAGATGCGCAATCGAGCGTAAGCGCTTACTCTCGCAAAAGCGCAAGGGCGGCCAGGTGTCGCCCTTGCCTTTTTCTGGTTCGCCGCGTGATTGGCGCGACACCGCCCGGACGTGCGCCGCTTGCGGCATCGCAACACACCCCGCAGGCCTTCATGGGATAATTGTTGCATTGCAACATGCGAGCCCACGCGGCGTCGCCGGGCATCCATGGCGGATTGCAACACCCCCGATCGACCACGCCAACAGCACGTCGCGGCGCGTCACGAAGACAGGATGACACCATGCAGGACTACGGCAATCGCACTTTCGACGAAATCCAGATCGGCGCTTCTGCTACGGCGACGCGCACGCTGACCGCCACCGACGTCGAGGCGCTCGCGCTCGCCGCGGGAGACGTGGAGGGGCTGCACATCGAAGGCTACGACCCCAACGAGCGGCTGACGGCGCAGGGGGCCGCGGCGATCGCGATGATCGCGGGACTCGTGAACCGCCGCCTGCCCGGCCCGGGGGCGCGCATCATCCTTTCGCGCATTCACTATGCCGGCATCATCAATATCGGCGACACGCTGACGGCCAGCGTGGTCGCGAAGGCCAAGCACAAGCGCGACCACGCGATCGAATTCGACTGTCGCTGCGTGAACCAGGCCGGCGAGGTGCTCGTGGACGGGTCGCTGATGGTGACGGCCCCGACCCAGCGCATCCAGTATTCGAACGTCGCGACGCCCGAGCTGATCCTGCGCCGCAACGACGGTTTTGCGCCGCTCTTCGCCCGCTGCAAGGCGCTGGACCCCATCACCTGCGCGGTCGTGCACCCTTGCGACAAGGCCTCGCTGCTCGGTCCGATCGAGGCCGCGCGCATGGGCCTGATCGTGCCGGTGCTCGTCGGCCCCGAGGCGAAGATCCGGGCGGTGGCGAAGGACGAGGGGATCGACCTTTCGCCCTACCAGATCGTCGCCGTCGAGCACAGTCACGCGGCCGCCGAGAAGTCGGTGGAGCTCGCGCGACTCGGGCACGTCGAGGCGCTGATGAAGGGCAGTCTCCACACCGACGAGCTGATGGCCGCCGTCGTGCCCTCGGCGACGGGGTTGCGCACGGCGCGCCGGATCTCGC
>CAYQAF010000483.1:1581-2201 GCA_964415375.1 uncultured Alcaligenaceae bacterium | reverse complement strand
CGAGGACGCGCTGATCGCGCGGGTCCTCGACACCGAGGTCGTCACGCCGCAACCGGGCGAGGACGAGTGCCGGCGCGTGTACGACCAGAACCCCGAGCGGTACGCCTCCGGCGAGCTGGTCGAGGCCTCGCACATCCTGTTCGCGGTGACGCCCGGCGTGCCGGTCGCGGCGCTGCGCACGGAAGCCGAGCGAGTGCTCGCCGAGCTCGTCAAGTCGCCAGAGCGGCTCGGCGAGCGCGCGAAGGAAATCTCCAACTGCCCGTCGGGGCAGCAGGGCGGCAACCTGGGCCAGTTCGGCCGCGGCCAGATGGTGCCCGAGTTCGACGCAGCGGTGTTCGGCAACGACCGCGTCGGCGTGCTGCCGCAGCTCGTCGCGACGCGCTACGGCTTCCACATCATCCGCGTCGACCATCGCGTGGCGGGGCGCACGCTGCCGTTCGAAACGGTGCGCGAGCGCATCGCGAGGGAGCTCTCCGCGAACGTCGAGGCGCGAGCGCTGCGTCAGTACGTGGAGGTACTGGCCGGGCGGGCCGAAGTGCACGGCGCGGATCTCGCGGCTGCCGCAACGCCGCTGGTGCAGTAGCGCGAGCCGCGGCGTCGACACACACGTTCGCGAAGTC
>CAYQAF010000483.1:0-1571 GCA_964415375.1 uncultured Alcaligenaceae bacterium | reverse complement strand
TGACCCAGGTGCCCCAGCGGTCGGCGGCGGAGCCCTCGACCGTCGGGGTGCCGCGCATGCCGGCGCCTTCCGTGGCCGATCTTCGCCGGCGCGGGGCATAATCTTCGTCGCCATGGAAGACCTGCTGAAACGCCTGTCCCGGTTCGAGAAGCGCTTCTTTCCCCGCTACCGCGACGAGTACCGGCGGCTCGTCGCCGAGGGGCAGCGTCCGCGCACGCTGTTCATCGGCTGCTCGGACTCCCGCATCGTCCCGTACGTGCTGACCGGCACCGGCCCCGGCGACCTGTTCGTGGTCCGCAACGTCGGCAACCTGGTGCCGCCGTACGACGCGACGCCTGGCGATCACAGCACGGCCGCCGCGGTCGAGTTCGCCGTCGACAAGCTCGAGGTGCACGACATCGTCATCTGCGGCCACAGCCACTGCGGGGCGGTGCGGGCGCTCTACGACGATCCGAGCGAGACGATGCCCAACCTCAACCGCTGGCTCGACTTCGCGCGCGATGCGACGCTGCCGGTCACGGTCACCGAGGAGGCGCTGCGCCGCACCGAGCAACGCTCGATCGTCCTCCAGCTGGAGCGCCTGCTCGGCTACCCGATGGTCGCGCGCGGCGTGGAGCGGGGCACGCTGTTCCTGCACGGCTGGCATTACGTGATCGAGGACGGGCGGATCCTCGTCTTCGACGTCGAGCGTGGCGACTTCGTGCCGACCGACGTCGCATTGGCCGACCAGCAGCCGGCCGCCGATCCCGCACCGTACCAGCTGCAGTGACTGCAAATCCGCGACAGTGGACGCGGATGCGTCCGGCGTGAGCCCCCGCCGGCGGCGGATCCTGCAAGCATCGGCTGCTCGGCCTTTCGGCCGGGGGACGTGGCCCACCGGGTGTCGGCTTCTCGGCCGGGGGGATCTGTGGAACAATCGCTGCAACTTGTTCGTTTCGGGAGCAGCGCGATGCTGGATCGCGACGGGTATCGCCCGAACGTCGCCATCGTCATCGTCAACGCGAAGAACCAGGTCTTTTGGGGCAAGAGGATCCGCGAACACTCATGGCAGTTTCCGCAAGGTGGCATCGATTCCGGTGAGACGCCCGAACGGGCCATGTACCGGGAGTTGCGTGAGGAGGTCGGGCTCGTCCCCGACCACGTGAGAATCCTCGGCCGGACCAGGGACTGGTTGCGCTACGACGTGCCGCAGCGCTGGATCAAGCGCGAGTGGCGAGGCAGCTACAAGGGCCAGAAGCAGATCTGGTACCTCGTTCGGCTCATGGGCCGCGACAGCGACATGAATCTGCGGGCCTCCGAGAAGCCCGAGTTCGACGCATGGCGCTGGCACGACTACTGGGTGCCGCTCGACGGCGTCATCGACTTCAAGCGCGAGGTCTACCGGCTCGCGCTGCTCGAGCTCGAGCGCTTCCTGTACGAGCGGCCACAGGCGCGCCGCGGGCGACTTTTCGGCGCGGCGCGTCCGGTGGCGCCACCGTCGTACGCGGTGCCGTTCGCTCGCGGCGACTGACCACCACCGCGGCTACATCGGCGGCGCCAGGCCCCCGCGCGATGCGCTGATGCCGATCAGC
>CAYQAF010000482.1:0-2201 GCA_964415375.1 uncultured Alcaligenaceae bacterium | reverse complement strand
GCGGACGTGCCCGACGCGGTGCTAGGTCCCGCCACGACGCTCATGCTGCAGTTCGAGACGCCGCACGCCGAATCGCTCGCACTCGCCAAGCGTGCTCGCGCCCGCGGCGCGCGGGTCGTGCTGAACCCGGCGCCTGCCGCGTCGTTGTCCCCGGCCTGGCTCGACGCGGTCGACGTGCTGATCGTCAACGAAACCGAAGCGGGCGAGATCGCACGCCCGCTCGGCCTGCCGGCGACGCCGCGCGAGTTCGCCGCCGCGCTGTCGGCGCAGCACGGGTTGGTGGTCGTCGCCACGCTCGGACGGGACGGTGCGTTCGCCGCGGCCACGGGCATCGGCTACCGGCTGCCGGCGCTCGAGGTGGAGGCACGCGACACCGTCGGTGCGGGCGATGCTTTCGCAGGTGCGTTGGTCGCCGCGCTCGATCGGGGCGAAGCGGTCGATGCCGCGCTGGCGCTCGCGATCGCCGCCGGATCGATCGCCTGCACGCGCCCCGGGGCGCAGGCCGCGCTGCCCTCGCGGCACGAGACATCGCTCGCAGCCGCACCGCTACAATCGGCGCTCGTCCGCACACCGCTCTGAGATCCACCATGCTTCTTCGCCGCTTCCTCGCCCGCGCCGCGTTCGCGTGCGCCTGCTCGTTCGCCGCGACCGCCCATGCCGCGAACGACTACACCGACACCTGGTGGGCCGCCGGCGGCACCGAGGAAGGCTGGGGCGTCAACCTCACGCAGCAGAAGGACTTCATCTACGGCACGTTCTACATCTACGGACAAGACGGCAAGGCGACGTGGCTCACCGCGCAGATGTCGCGCGACGGCATCGGCGAGATCTTCCGGGGCGGGCTCTACCGCGTGACCGGGACGTGGTACGGGTCGCCGACGTGGAATGGCTACCAGATCGTGCCGGTCGGCAACGCGACCTTCACCGCGAGCTCCGCGTACGACGGCGAGCTCACCTACACGGTCGATGGATCCACGATCACCAAGAGGATCGAGCGGCTCAAGATGGTCGACCTCTCGGTGGCAGGCGACTACCGGGGAGCCGTCGCCGGCACGCGCAGCGGTTGCCCGGCCAACGGCAAGTTCACGGACGTGATCGACTTCCTGGTGTCGCACTCGCCGACGACGGGCGAGATCCGCATCGACCAGTACAGCACGAGCACCGGTACCCGCATCTGCCGCATGGAAGGGAAGGCGAGGCAACTCGGCAAGCTGCTGCTGGTCGAGGACGCCGCGTATGACTGCGGGTCCGGGTGGAGCGAAAAGCGCGCACGCGTCTACAACCTGCGGCGGACGCCGACCGGCTTCGAAGGCCAGTGGTTTTCCGATGGCGGCGGCGGGTGCACCGAGAGCGGCGACTTCTCGGGCGTCACGTACCGCTGAAGCGCCGCACGCACTCGAACAGCGTCACCGCAGCCGCGGCGGCGGCGTTGATCGACTCCATGCCGCCCGGCATCGGGATCGTCACCCCGGTGCTCGACGCCTCGACCAGCGCCGGCGAAAGCCCGGCACCCTCGTTGCCGATGGCGAGCGCCAGTGGCCGCGCGAGCGCGGCGCGGTACAGGTTGGTGCCGCCGTCGCGCACCGTGGCGATCACCTGCCCGCCACGGGCCCGGTAGCGCGCAGCCCACGCCGGCAGATCCACGTCCTCGTGGATCTCGAGGTGGAAGTGCGCGCCCATGCCGGCGCGCATCACCTTCGGCGCCCACGCGAATGCGCAGTGCCGCGACAGGAAGACGTGGGTGACGCCCGCAGCGGCCGCGGTGCGCAGGATCGACCCGGCGTTGCCCGGATCCTGCACGTCCTCGAGCAGGACGCAGAAGTCGCCGCCGTCGGACGCCGGCGGATGGGGCGTGGGGACGACGGCGAGCATGCCGACGCCCGCGGGCAGCACGGCTATGGAGGCGAACAGGGCCTCGGGAACGACCAGCGTGCGCTCGCCGAAGCGGCGGCACAGTGCCTCGACGCCGACCAGTTTTTCGCCGCTCTTGTTGACGACCGGCTGATAGACGACACGAAGACTGTTGTTTTCAATGGCCTTCCGTAGATCTCCTTCCAGGAGTTTACGGCTGGAAAGATCGGCGTCCATGGCAGCGTCGAATATGCAGGCGCGGTTGCGGCCTTCGTTCTTTGCGCGATAAAGCGCCATATCGGCATAGCGCATGACGTCGGCAGCTGCGCCGCAATTTTTGTCGATGACGG
>CAYQAF010000481.1:0-2207 GCA_964415375.1 uncultured Alcaligenaceae bacterium | reverse complement strand
GCGCATCAGGCCCTTCACGGGGAACGGCAGCGGCGACGCGCCGGCGGCCTGCGCCATCGCGCCGTGACGCGCCTCGTCGTCGCGCATCTGCAGGACGATAGCCCGGCTCTTCGCGTCGCCGTCGGGCAGGCGCTGCATGTGCCCGGTCAGGTGTTCCTCGACCTGCCGCTCGGTCTCGACCACGAAGCCCAGGTTGACGTCGTCGCCCGCGACGCCCGCGGCGACGCCGATCGCGAACGAGCCGGCGTACCAGAGCGGGTTGAAGAGCGACGGCCGGCTGTCGAGTTCGGCGAGGCGCGTGCGCGTCCAGGCGAGGTGCTCCTCCTCCTCGCGCGCTGCCTGCGCGAACCGGGCACGAATCGAGGGGTCGCGCGCTACCAGCGCCTGGGCGACGTAGAGCGCCTGTGCGCAGATCTCGCCGGTGTGATTGACGCGCATCAGGCCGGCAGCATGACGTCGCTCGGGCGGGGAAAGCTCCGCCTCCGGCAGGTCGGCGCCGGGCAGGGGTCGCGCGCTCGAGGCGATGCCGGCGAGCGTGCGCAGCGTGCGGTCGAAGCCGAGGATGAGCGAATCGAGCATGGTCGGGTGGGCGGGAAGGTCAGAAGAAGTGCGCGGCGCCGAGCACGAAGCCGGACAGCCGCAGTCCGGCAGCGCTGTCCGGCGTGTACGGGTGCACGTAGAAGTTGTACGCGGCACTGGCATCGTTGTCGACGCGCACGTAGCCCGCGTAGACCATCGTGCGGCCGCTGAGCGAGTAGGTGTAGGAGAGCACGTACTGCCACGCGGCGGTGTCGGGGCCCGAGGCGAGCCCGCCCACGCGCACGCTTGCCGGTGCACGGCCGTCGCCGCCACGACCGGCGAAGAGGTAGACCGTGCCCGGTCCCGCGACGATCGTGCCGCTCGCGCCCCAGAAGTCGCGTCGGAGCGATCCGACCGGGGTGTCGTAGCGGAGGTACTCGTAGACGCCGGCGACGCGCACCGGGCCGAAGTTCCAGGCCGCGGTCAGCGTGAACGCGTCGTCGTCGAGTCCCGCGCCGCGAGCCTGCTGGTTGTGCTCCCAGGCGAGACCGGCGTCGACGGTTTCGCCGCTGTACACCGCGCCGAGGCCGTACACCGCGCTGCGCCGCGCATCCTCGCCGAGCGAGAGCTGGGCGCTCGCGGTGAGTCCCTGCCATTCGGGCGTGTCGTAACGGATCGAATTCGGCAGGCGGGCGTCGAAGCCGCCCAGCGACTTGGCAAGCCCGCCCTGCGCCCAGATCGCGGCCGTCGAGAGGATCGACGTGGTCAGCGTGGGCACGCTGCCGAAGATCGGTTGCATGTCGTCGTACGGCGAAAGGAAGTAGCCCGCCTTGACCGTGCCCCAATCTCCGTCGAGCCCGATGTAGGTCTCGCGCAGCGCGATGCCGCCGCCCCCTGCGTCGGCATTGAACGCCGACTCGATCTGCCAGATCGCGACCAGGCCGTTGCCGACGTACTCCGCCCCGCGAAAGCCGAATCGCGACGAGTTCGACGATTGGCGAACGGTGCTGCTCGAGGCGCCCGTGACGCCACGGCCGACGACGTACTCCATGTCGAGGTTGATGCGTCCATACAACGTCGCGGTGTCCGATTCCGCCGCCGCGCCGAGCGGCGCCGCGACGGCGAGCGCCAGGGCGATGCGGGAGACGGCGCGGGCGGTGGCGGTCACGGAGGCGAACGATGCGGTCGGGGCGCGCAGGAGGCAGTGGCAATGTTAATCGAACCCACCGTGCTCGCGGTAACACGTACACGCGTGTGGCGCCCGACGGTGCGCGCAAGTGGGCGAACGGAGAAAAAAACGGGCGCCCGAGGGCGCCCGTTGCATCGGCTGTGGCACCGGCAGAGCCGGCGCCGCGGATCGAAGCTTTTTAGAACAGGTGGATCATGCCGATCAGGAAGCCGTCGAGCTCGAGGCCGTTCGGATTCGAGATCGACGCGCCGGTCGACGAGTTGACGGCGTTGCGGTACGGGTTGATGTTGAAGTTGTAGCTCGCCCGGTCGTCGTTGTCGAGGCGCGAGTACGCGACGTACCACGACGTGCGCTTGCTGATCGGCTGGTTGTACGACAGCGACAGGTGATACGCGCCCGTGTCGTCGCCGCCGGAGATGCCGTTGATGCGCTGCGTCGACGGGCCCTTGCCGTCCTTGGCCCACGAATAGCCGAGGTACCACTTGCCGGGGCCGACCGG
>CAYQAF010000480.1:0-2225 GCA_964415375.1 uncultured Alcaligenaceae bacterium | reverse complement strand
GGCGCGCGCCGCAGCCTGCTCAACGAGCGGTTGATCGGCGACGGCCTCGTGCCGCTCGACAGCGCGCTCGGTCGCCACGGCAAGGCCCCGCACACGCTGCATTTCCCGAAGGACCGGCAGTGGGTCGGCTATGGGATGGGGCACCTCGAACTGCTGAATCGTCCCGAGGTCTACTCGCAGCTGCACGCATGGATGCAGGAACCGGCATGACGGCAGGCACCGGCTAGAGGCTCCACTCCGTCGCGCCGGCGTAGCGCGCGGCGAGGAAGTCCACGAACGTGCGGACTTTGGCCGACAGGTGGCGTCGGCTGGGATAGACCGCCGAGATCGGGGATCGCGGCGGCTGGTAATCCGGCAGCACTCGGACGAGGCGGCCAGCCCGCACGTCGGCCGCGACGATGAAGTCGGGCTCGAGCGAGATGCCGACTCCGGCCACGGCCATCGCTGCCAGCATGCTGCCGTTGTTCGCGCGATGGCGAAAAGCGATGCGTGGCGTGTGCCGCGTCCCGTCCCTGGCCTCGAACGTCCATGCGCTCGCCGTCGCCGCATACGTGTATGCAAAGCATTCGTGGTGCTGCAGGTCGTCGGGCGTGAGGAGCGGCGGCCGGCTGTCGAGGTACGCGGGCGCGGCGCAGCACACCAGTTGTGTCTCGGCGACGCGGCGTGCGACGAGCGCCTGCTGCCCGACCGGGCCGATCCGGATCGCGAGATCGAAGCCCTCCTCGACGAGATCGACGGCGCGATCGGAAAGATCGATGTCGAACGCGACCTGCGGCTGTCGCTTTGCGAACTCGGCGACGGCCGGCGCAAGGTGGCGTTCGCCGAAGGTCACGCCGCACGTGATGCGCAGCGTGCCCTTCGGCACGACCGCTTCGGAGCGCACAGCAGCTTCGGTCTCCTCGAGATCGGCCAGCAGCTGGACACACCTTTCGTAGAACGCCTGGCCCGCTTCGGTCAGCGAAAGGCGCCGGGTCGTGCGATTGAGTAGGCGAACCTCGAGGTGCGCCTCCAGCTCCGCGACCTGGCGGGAGACTGCGGACGTCGATACCGCCAGGCGATCGGCGGCAGCGGCGAAGCTGCCCAGCTCGACCACCCTTGCGAACGCACCAAAGGACTGGAAGCGGTCCATTTGCAGACATTATTGCTATTTACGCAATTATCTATCAACTGGATGGCTATTTATCCCCTGAATCAGGCCATTGATCATCTACTCCAGCCCGAAATGACCCTGCGCGCGACTGCGACCGTCACCGCCTGATTTCCCCGTTCCATCCCCCACCCGGAGATCCCATCCAATGAAACTCTATTACACGCCTGGCGCCTGCTCGCAGGCCCCACACATCGCGCTGCGCGAACTCGGCCTGACGTTCGACACGGTCAAGGTCGACCTGGCGAAGCACACGCTGCCCGACGGCTCGGACTTCCGCGTCATCAACCCGAAGGGCTACGTGCCGCTGCTCGAGCTCGACGACGGCACTCGCCTGAGCGAGGCCAGCGTGATCCTGCAGTACGTCGCCGACCAGAAGCCCGGCACGATTGCGCCCGCGTTCGGTACGCTGGCACGCTGGAAGTTGATGGAGTGGATCGCGTTCATCTCGACCGAGGTGCACAAGGGCTTCGGGCCGCTGTGGAATCCGCAGACACCGGCCGAGGTGCGCGAGCGGACCGTGCAGGCGCTCGGAAATCGCTTCTCGTTGATCGCGAAGACGCTGGACGCACAGCCGTACTTGACGGGCCAGGAGTTCTCGATCGCAGACGCCTACCTGTTCGTGATCCTGAACTGGTCCGGGTTGCACAAGGTGGACCTCTCGCCATGGCCGGCACTCACTGCATTCCAGGCGCGCGTAGCCGCGCGGCCAGCGGTGCAGGCGACGCTCAAGGCAGAGGGGTTGATCAAGTAGACCCTCACCCCAGCCTTCTCCCGCTCGCGCGGGAGAGGGCGCGGGAACACACGATGTCACGACTACCCACCATCTTTCTTTCCCACGGTTCGCCGATGCACGCGCTCGACGCGGGCGGCGCTGGCACGGCCTGGCGGGCGATCGCCGATTCGCTGCCGAAGCCACGCGCCGTACTGGTCGCGTCGGCCCATTGGGAAACCTCGTTGCCGATGCTGGGCGGCGCCGAGCGCCCCGAGACCATCCACGACTTCAGCGGCTTTCCGCCCGCACTCTATCGACTGCAGTACGCCGCCCCGGGGTTCCCGGCGCTGGCGCAGCAGGTCG
>CAYQAF010000479.1:0-2229 GCA_964415375.1 uncultured Alcaligenaceae bacterium | reverse complement strand
GTCGGCGTGCTGACGCCCGGCATGGGCTGGTTCCTGTACGTCTTCCTCATCCCGTTCTGGGCGATGTTCCCGATCATCGTCCTCGGCGTGCGCGGCGCGCTCGTCGTATTCGCGATCTACGTCGTCGCCTTCCCCATCGCCAAGCTGATCGTGTCGCGCAAGGATTGGTACCGCAAGGCGAAGGCCGATCTCAAGAAGACCGGCAGCGCGACGTTGGGCGGCGTGGTGATCACGTCCAGCGGCGCGCGCAGCGGCGGCTCGTGGTCGTCGGGATCGTCCGGCTCGTCCGGCGGATTCTCGGGCGGCGGCGGGAGCTCCGGCGGCGGCGGTGCGTCGGGAAGCTGGTGATCGCTACCGCGAGGCGGTCGCGCGCACGCCGAAGCCCTGCGCATCGCCCGGCCACGCCGGCGGCTCGATCGCCACGTCGTCGAAGCCCGCGGACTCGAGGAGCGCCGTGATTTCGGCCGTGTCGTACCAGGTGATCGCCAGCGCCTCGTCCTCGCGCTCGATCGCGCTGCCGGCTCCGCGCCGCTCGTAGCGCAACTGCATCGACAGCAGGCGCGCGTCACGATCCACCGTGCTCTCGCTGCGCAGCGTGATGCGCGTGCCGCTGGCGTCGCGCACCGAGCGGACCTCGACCTCCGCCGCGCCGGGCGGATGCAGCGCCGCGTCGGGCACGCGCAAGTCCAGCAGGAGCATCCGCGGGGGCACGAGATGGGCGCGGATGCGCTCGAGCGCCGAACGCGCGTGCGCGGGGTCGACCAGGAGCTGGAAGGAGCCGGCCGCGACGAACGCGGCGCCGTAGCGGAACGGCAGGTTCAGCAGGGCCATGTCCTGGCGCACCAGCGTCGCCTCGAGGCGCGCCGCGGCGAGCCGCGCGCGACACGCGGCAAGCATCGCCGCGGACGTGTCGACGCCGTGCATCGCGAATCCTCGTTCGGCCAGCGGCACCAGCAGCCGCCCCGATCCGCACATCGGCTCGAGCACCGGGCCCGCGTCGCGCGGCAGGCGGTCGAGATACCAGGCGAGCTCGGCGTCGTCCGGCCGCGGCTTGTCAGCGTCGTAGAACTGCTGGCAAAGCGGGCCGTAGGCACTCACCCGCGCAGCATATCGTTGGTCGCCAGGCAGCGGGAGGTCGAGACGACTCCTACAACTGCTCCCAGGGGAGCCCCTCCTTGCGCCAGCCGCCCAGCGTGCCGCGGTGGTGGTCATCGTCGAGCGGCCCTTCGAAGCCCTGGAGGACGTTGTAGACCTCCTTGAAACCTGCTTCCTCGAGTGCAAGGCCGGCGTCGATCGAGCGGTGGCCGCTGCGGCAGATCAGGATCACCGGCCGGTGCATGCTGGCGACCTTCTTCACCTGTCCGACGAAGTGCGGGTTCACGTCCCAGTCGGGGCCGTCGTTCCAGGCGACGTGCTGCGCGCCCTTCGGATGGCCGACGAACAGGTATTCCATCTCGCTGCGGCAGTCGACGAACACCGCCTGCGGGTGCTTTTCGAGGAACTCCTGTGCTTCCTTCGGCTTCAGGTGCTTCATGGCGGGATCACGTTGACGGCGGACCGGAAACGGTAGCACGCCCGCGGCGCATCACCAAAGAACCGGCGGTTCCATCGATATGCCGCGACCGCCCGGCGGCCTGTCAAGCCGAGTCTTCGCGCGCAGGCACCCGTACACTAGAATTCAGGCAGTTAGCGCCGATTTGAGACGGGGCCGCCAGCCCCGCAGCTTGCGGGCGCTCTACAAATCCAGCTAAAGCGGATCGGCGAACCCGTCCCGCTGGCCGCTGGGCGGGTTTTTTGTTGTTCCGTGCCGTCACCAACAGGCCACGCCATGCAGCCCGACCGCACCGACGAACTCACGCGCCTGATGCGCGAGCGCATCCTCGTCCTCGACGGCGCGATGGGCACGATGATCCAGCAGCTGAAGTTGGGCGAATCCGACTTCCGCGGTGCGCCCGCGTGCGGCCTCTCCGACCACGGCCACGACCTGAAGGGCGACAACGACCTCCTCGTGCTGACGAAGCCCGAGGCGATCGCGGCGATCCACGACGCCTACTTCGAAGCCGGCGCCGACATCGTCGAGACCAACACCTTCAACGCGACCTCGATCGCGCAGGCCGACTACGGGCTCTCCGGGCGCGTACGCGAGATGAACCGCGCGGCGGCGGCGATCGCGCGCGGCTGCGCCGACCGCTGGACGGCGCGCACGCCGGACAAGCCGCGCTTCGTCGC
>CAYQAF010000478.1:0-2239 GCA_964415375.1 uncultured Alcaligenaceae bacterium | reverse complement strand
CGGGATTGACCGCGCGCCACATCAGGCCCTGCATCACGCCGGCGATCCACATCGACGCGATGTAGAGCACGACCCCGATCGTGCCGATCCAGAAGTGCGCATTGATGAGCTTGGTCGAGTACATCTGCTCCTTGCCGAACATCCGCGGGATCAGGTAGTACATCGAGCCGATCGAGATGAACGCCACCCAGCCCAGCGCGCCCGAGTGCACGTGGCCGATCGTCCAGTCGGTGTAGTGCGAGAGCGCGTTGACGGTCTTCACCGACATCATCGGCCCCTCGAACGTGCTCATGCCGTAGAACGACAGCGAGACGATCAGGAACTTGAGGATCGGGTCGTCGCGCAGCTTGTGCCACGCCCCCGAGAGCGTCATGATGCCGTTGATCATGCCGCCCCACGACGGCGCGAGCAGGATCAGCGAGAACACCATGCCGAGCGACTGCGCCCAGTCGGGCAGCGCGGTGTAGTGCAGGTGGTGCGGGCCCGCCCACATGTACGTGAAGATCAGCGCCCAGAAGTGCACGACCGACAGCCGGTAGCTGTACACCGGCCGTCCCGCCTGCTTCGGCACGAAGTAGTACATCATCCCCAGGAAGCCCGCGGTGAGGAAGAAGCCGACGGCGTTGTGGCCGTACCACCACTGCACCATGGCGTCCTGCACGCCGGGGTAGGCGGAGTAGGACTTGGTCATCGTCACCGGGATCGCGGCGGAGTTGACCACGTGCAGCAACGCGACCGTGAGGATGAACGCGCCGAAGAACCAGTTGGCGACGTAGATGTGCGGCGTCTTGCGCTTCGCCAGCGTGCCGAAGAACACGACCGCGTAGGCGACCCACACCAGCGTGATCAGGATGTCGATCGGCCACTCGAGCTCGGCGTACTCCTTGCTCGTCGTGATCCCGAGCGGCAGCGTCACCGCCGCGAGCACGATCACGAGGTTCCAGCCCCAGAACGTGAACGCGGCAAGCGCGTCCGAGAACAGCCGCACGTGGCAGGTGCGCTGCACGACGTAGTAGGACGTCGCGAACAACGCCGAGCCGCCGAACGCGAAGATCACGGCGTTTGTATGCAGCGGGCGGAGCCTCCCGTAGGACAGCCACGGCACGGCCGGCAGGATCTCCGGCCAGAGCAGTTGCGCGGCGATGATGACGCCGACCAGCATGCCGACGATGCCCCAGACGACCGTCATGATCGAGAACTGGCGCACCACCTTGTAGTTGAACGTCGCTGCGGCTGTACTTGCCATCGTTGCTGCCCCCGTTGGGTCCGCTCCCTCGAAGCCCGCCCCCGGACCGGTGGCGTGCCGACCTGCCGATTTACGCGAGAATGGTGGACGCAACCTCGCCCTCGCGCAAAAAAGGCCTTTTGCAGTGCGTGATGCTAACGGCGCGGACCTCGACCGGGCTTGACCGACATCAAAGCGCCGGAGGCTGTTCAGTGCCTTCGGCGTCCCGCTTCGTCTTCGTGCTCGTCTCCGCCTCGACGGCGGCCTCGACCCGGTCGTCGTCGGCGAGGATGCGATGCGCCGGCCCCTCGAGGTCGTCGAACTGGCCGCTGCTGACGCTCCACCAGAACACGGCACCGATGAGGGCGACCAGCACGACCGACATCGGGATCAGCAGCATCAGCACTTCCATGCGCGGCCTCTCACATGCGTGCCGCGTCATGCGCGGAAGGCGGCACGGCGCACGCTGCCGGCGCGTCGTCGGGACCGGCGAGGCGCGCCAGCCGCAGCGCGTTCAGGACCACCACCAGCGACGACAGCGACATGCCGATTGCGGCGAGAAGCGGTGTCACGTAGCCCAGCGCGGCCGCGGGGATCGCGATCGCGTTGTAGACCGCGGCCCAGCCTAGGTTCTGCCGAACAACCGCAAGCGTACGCCGCGCGTGGCCGATCGCCTCGCCGATCCGCGGCAGCGCATCCGACAGGACGACCACGTCCGCCGTCCACTGCGCGAGCGGGGTCGCGCTGCCCAAGCTCACCGAGACCTGCGCCTGCGCGAGTCCGGGCGCATCGTTGATGCCATCGCCCACCATCGCTACCACGGCGCCGCGGGACTGAAGCGCGACGATCGCCGCGCGCTTGTCCGCGGGCGTGAGGTCGCCGCGCGCGTCCTCGATGCCGAGCTGCCGGGCGATCGCGGCGACCGAGCTCGCCCGATCGCCCGACAGGAGTACAGGAACGAGGCCGTCGTCCGCAAGCGCGCGCACGACCTCGCGCGCGCCCGGACGCAAGGTG
>CAYQAF010000477.1:0-2239 GCA_964415375.1 uncultured Alcaligenaceae bacterium | reverse complement strand
GGCATCGTCGCGATCGGCGAGATCGGCGACAAGACGCAGCTCCTGTCGCTCGTGCTCGCGGCGCGCTACCGCAGGCCGTGGCCGATCGTCGCGGGCATTGCGGTTGCCACGCTCGCCAATCACGCGATCGCCGGCTGGGTCGGGAACTGGGTACGCGGCGTGGTCCCGGCCGACGTGCTGAAGTGGGTGCTTGCGCTGTCGTTCTTCGCGGTCGCCGCCTGGGCGCTCAAGCCCGACACCTACGATGGCGAGCCCTCGGGCCACTCGCGCTGGGGCGTGTTCGGGGTCACGGCGGTCGCGTTCTTCCTGGCGGAGATCGGCGACAAGACGCAGGTGGCCACGGTGATGCTCGCCGCGAAGTATCCCTCGCTCCTCGCGGTAGTGATCGGCACCACGATCGGCATGCTGGTCGCCAACGCCCCCGTCGTATTCGCCGGCAATCTCGCCGCCGACCGGATTCCGTTCAAGGCGATCCGCATCGTCGCGGCGGTGCTCTTCGCCGCACTCGGCGTCTGGGTGCTCGTGCAGGGGCTCCCCGACGAGGCGAGCGGACTCCCGCCGGTATAATCGACGGTTCGCCATCGACAGACGCCGCGCGTCGAACGCGGCACGCCCATCGCATGAAGCCGTTCGATCCCGCCGCCATCGAGTCGGCCGCGCAGTCCGCGTGGCGTATCGCCGACGCCTATCGAGCCGTCGAGAAACCCGGCGCGCGCAAGTACTACTGCGTGTCGATGCTGCCCTATCCCTCGGGCCGCCTGCACATGGGGCACGTGCGCAACTACACGATCAACGACGTGATGTACCGGCACTTGCGCATGCGCGGCTGGAACGTGCTGATGCCGATGGGCTGGGACGCCTTCGGCCTGCCCGCCGAGAACGCCGCGATGAAGAGCGGCAAGGCGCCCGCCGCGTGGACGTACGAGAACATCGCCTACATGAAGAAGCAGATGCAGGCGATGGGGCTTGCGATCGACTGGTCGCGCGAGGTCGCGGCGTGCGATCCCGACTACTACAAGTGGAACCAGTGGCTGTTCCTGCGCATGCTCGAGCGCGGCGTCGCCTATCGCAAGACGCAGGTCGTGAACTGGGATCCGGTCGACCAGACCGTGCTCGCCAACGAGCAGGTGATCGACGGCCGCGGGTGGCGTACTGGCGCGGTGGTCGAGAAACGCGAGATCCCAGGCTATTACCTCAAGATCACCGACTACGCCGAGGAGCTTCTCGCCTTCCTCGATCGCATGGCCGGCTGGCCCGAGCGGGTCAAGACGATGCAGGCGAACTGGATCGGCAAGAGCGAAGGCGTGCGCTTCGCGTTCACGCACGACATCCGGGATGCCCAAGGAAAGCCGATCGGCGACGGCCGCATGTACGTGTTCACGACGCGCGCCGACACGATCATGGGCGTCACGTTCTGCGCGGTCGCCGCCGAGCACCCGCTCGCCCTCCACGCCGCGAAGTCGAATCCCGCGCTGGCCGCATTCATCGACGAGTGCCGCCGCGGCAGCGTGATGGAGGCCGACCTCGCGACGATGGACAAGAAGGGCATGCCGACCGGCCTCTGCGTCGTCCATCCGCTGACCGGTAACGAAGTCGAGGTCTGGGTCGGCAACTACGTGCTGCTGGGCTATGGCGACGGCGCGGTGATGGGCGTCCCCGCGCACGACGAGCGCGACTTCGCGTTCGCGAAGAAGTACGGGCTGCCGATCCGGCAGGTGGTGGCCCTCGAGGGCGAGTCGTTCTCGACCGACGCTTGGCAGCCCTGGTACGAGGACAAGGCCCGTGGGCGCTGCGTGAACTCCGGCAGGTACGACGGGCTGGACTACAAGGCGGCGGTGGACGCAATCGCCGCCGACCTTGGCGCCAGGAGTCTCGGCGAGAAGAAGGTCACGTTCCGGCTGCGCGACTGGGGCATCTCCCGGCAGCGCTACTGGGGCACGCCGATCCCGATCATCCACTGCGTTGCGTGCGGGTCGGTCCCCGTGCCCGACAGCGACCTGCCGGTCGTGCTACCGGAGGACTGCGTGCCGGACGGCAGCGGCAATCCGCTCGCGAAGCGCGAGGACTTCCTCGCCGTCGACTGCCCGACGTGCGGCAAGCCGGCGCGGCGCGAGACCGACACGATGGACACGTTCGTCGACTCGTCCTGGTACTACATGCGCTACACGTGCCCGGACGCGACAGCGATGGTCGACGCGCGCAACGACTACTGGATGCCGATGGACCAGTACATCGGCGG
>CAYQAF010000476.1:0-2240 GCA_964415375.1 uncultured Alcaligenaceae bacterium | reverse complement strand
GGCCAGCCCCCGGGCCGCCGGGCAAGGCTGGCTTGCTGAGGTAGAAGCAATAGCCACAGTCGAGATTGCAGGCCGATCCGGCCGGTTTGACCATCGCGTGAAACCGACGCTTGGCCTTTGCACCGAGCCACTGCGGAGCGTGGTATCTGTCGAGCGGCCCGTCCATCAGGATTCCTGCCGCGGGCGGTCGGGGGACTGCGACCGACCTATCGCGTTCACGATACACGGCGCTTGAAATCGCGCCATTCGCAGTAGGTGAAGGTCAAGCTGTGGAAAGTCACCGGAGCCCCGCCCCACTCGTCTACATGCCACGCCCGGCGTAGCGTTGCCTGGTCGACGCTACAACTACGGATGCGCCGAGGCTCCGAGCGTTTGGAGAATGCGGTGGAGGCCGTCGGCATGCGTCCGATTCTCCAGCCCCGTCTCGTCAATGGGCCGTTCTCCGATCCGGCCCTGTACGTGGACCTGCTGTTCGATTGCCGCGCCCTGCTCTTCGACCTGGGTGATATCACCGCGTTGCCGCCGCGCAAAGTGCTGCGGACGAGTCACGTCTTCGTGACGCACACCCACATGGACCATTTCGTCGGGTTCGATCGGCTGCTGCGCATCTGCCTCGGCCGCGCTCACCCGCTCAAGCTGTTCGGGCCGGCGGGTTTCATTGATCGCGTCGAGCACCGACTCGCCTCCTACACATGGAACCTCGTCGAGAATTACAGCGTCGACCTGGCAATCGACGCCTGCGAGGTCGCGGCCGACGGTTCCCGCCTTCGCTGCGCCACGTTCAATTCGCGCGAACGTTTCCTGCGCCGCGACGGCGATGCCGACGTGCTGCACGACGGCCTGCTGCTCGACGAACCGGCCCTCCATGTGCGCTGCGCCGTGCTGGATCACGGGATCCCGTGCCTAGGGTTCGCTTTACAAGAAGCGATGCACGTCAATGTCTGGCCGAATCGCCTCGCGCAACTCGGGTTAACGCCCGGCCCCTGGCTGAGGGACGCGAAGCGCGCGATGATTGCGGGCGCGGCCGACGATACTCTGGTGACAGCGTGCTGCCCGCAAGGCTCGAAGACGCGGGAAAGGCAGCTCTCACTCGGCGAGTTACGGCGGACGGCACTGAAATCCGTGCCGGGCCAGAAGATCGCCTACGTCACCGACGTCGCGTGCCACGCCAGCAACCTGCGACGCATCAAGCAACTCGCTGCCTACGCCGACCGGCTGTTCATCGAGGCCACGTTTCTCGAGCGCGACGCCGACGAGGCTCGACGCAAGAATCACCTGACGGCCCGCCAGGCCGGCTCAATTGCCCGGGACTGCGGGGCGCATGAAGTCGTCCCGTTTCATTTCTCGCCTCGCTACGCCGACTGCGAGGGTGCACTGGTGAACGAGGTCCAGTCGGCTTTTCGAGGAGTCGCTGCATGAAGGAACCCGACCTGCGGTCGTTTGCGGTGACCATCGACACCAACGACGCGCTGCTGCAGGGCGATGTCGCATTGCCCCGGGGCGCACGAGGCATCGTGCTGTTTGCGCACGGCAGTGGCAGCAGTCGCTTCAGTACCCGAAATCGCTACGTCGCAAACCACCTCGTGGCAGGGGGACTCGGCACCCTGCTCTTCGACCTGCTCACGGCGGATGAAGAAGTGCGCGACCAGCGGGATGCGAGCTTGCGATTCGACATCGACCTGCTGACCCGCCGCCTTGCGGGGGCGACTCGCTGGGTCGACAGCCAGCAGTGGGCCACGAACCTGCAGCGAGGCTACTTCGGCGCGAGCACGGGCGCCGCGGCGGCGCTGGCTGCCAGTGTCCAATGCGAAGTGCACGCAATCGTGTCGCGGGGCGGGCGCCCGGATCTTGCGGGCACGGCCCTGCTCCAGGTGACTGCACCAACGCTGCTGATCGTCGGCTCGAATGATGCGGTCGTGATCGGGCTCAACGAGCTGGCGTTGCGATCGCTGAAATGCGCAGCGCGACTCGAGATCGTCCCGGGCGCGACCCATCTCTTCGAGGAACCGGGCACGCTCGAACAGGTCGCGGACCTGGCTTTGCAGTGGTTCCGCCGCTGGCTGGAATGAGACGTCAGGACGCTTGCTCGAGCCGCCTGTGCAGCATCCGCAAGGCATACAGACTGAGCGCAGCGCCGATCAAGCCGAACATCACCAGCAGGCCGATCTGTCGATTGACGGCACCAGCACTGAGCACGACGGCGCCGACCGCATATGGCAGCTCAGCCAGGGACAGGGCCG
>CAYQAF010000475.1:0-2251 GCA_964415375.1 uncultured Alcaligenaceae bacterium | reverse complement strand
CCAGCCACAGCGCGGACGTGGTCGCGCGCGTGTCGCCGGTGTAGCGGACGAAGACGTCGCGCGGCATCACGACCGATCCGCCCGGACGCTCGTAATCGCGCCACAGGCCGCGCACGCTGGCCTGCACGAGCTGGCCGCCGAGCGGCAACTCGAAGACCGTGCCGAGATCGAGCCCGCGCAGGTCGAGCGCGGCCTCCGACGCCCAGACCGGCACCGTGCCCGCCGGCGCCGGCCGCGGATCGCTGCGGCGGATCGGCAGCACCGAACCCGCCTCGTCCTCGCTGATCGGACGCGCGATGACCGTGAGTGGCAGGCCTCCATCCGGCATCGCCACGTCCTGGAAGCGTACGAAATCGACCCGCGCGATGCCTTCGACGTCGCGGATGACTGCCTGCGCGTCCGCATCGAGATAGCTCGTGAGGTTGGACGATCCCGCGCGCACGTAGAGGTCGGCCGGCAGGATGCGCTGCATCCACGCGTCGAGCGAGTTGCGGAACGAGTACACCATGATGGCCATCGCGACCATCAGGCTGAAACTGACCAGCACCGCCGCGATGCTGACCGTCGAGCGCCGGGCCGTGCCGCGCAGCTGCGCCGTCGCGATCTGCTGCCACGCGGGCCCGGAGGCCGGCAATCGCGAGAAGGCGAGTTTCGACAATGTCGGCGCGAAGAACACGGCGCCGAGCAGCAGGCACGCGATCGCGGTATATCCCGGCAGCGCGATGCCCTCCATCGGCGGCAACAGCAGCGCGCCGGCTCCGGCGATCACCAGCAGCAAGGCGATCCGGCCGTGCCGTCGCGCCTCGAGCGGCGCCTCGTCGCCGGCCTTGAGCGCAGCCGCGGCCGGCACGGACGCCGCTTCGCGGGCCGGCCCCAGCGTCGCTGCGAGGGCCGCGGCCACGCCCAGCAGGAAGAACACGATGGTCTCGACCGGATGCACGGCCAGCTGCGGCGCGACGCCGCGGAAATAGCCGGCGCCGAGGTCCGCACCGAAAGCAGCCAGCCCAGCACGCGCAACGACGACGCCGAGCACGATGCCGAGCGCGGCGCCGAGCGTGCCGACCAGCGCGCCCGACAACAGCGAGGCGCCCAGTTGCTCGCGAACGGTCATGCCCATCGCGTGCAGCAGCGCGATCTCGCGCCGCCGTCGCGCGACCGCGAGCGACTGCGTCGCGTAGACCAGGAATGCTCCCGTGAAGAGCGCCACGAGCGCGAGGGCCGTCAGGTTGGATCGATACGCGCGTGACAGCCGCACCGCATCGTCGCTGGCCTCGCCCGGCGTCGTGAGGCGCACGCCGGGCGGCAGCAACGCTCGCACCGCATCCTGGACTGCGAGTGGGTCCGCCCCCGGCGCCAGTCGCAGGTCGACCCGATCGAGCTGGCCCAGCCGATTGAGCCGCCACTGCGCGGTGGCGATGTCGAGCATGCCGAGCGGCTGGCGGTATTCACCAGCCGGCAGCAATCCCGCGACACGCAGCTGCACCGCATCGAGCGCGACCTGCACGTCGAACGTGTCGCCGACCTCGAGCTCGAAGGCCTGGGCCGCCGCCGGGCTGAGCCAGACGGCGTCCTCGGCCAGCAGCCCGTCGCGCTGCGAGGCCGCCGCACCGTTGGTGGCCACCGCCGGCTGCAGTTTCGCCGCACGGAACGGGTCGATGCCAACGAGCTTCAACGTGCGGTCACGACCGGGCAGCCGCGCCTGCGCCTCGATCACCGGACTCGCTACGGCGATGCCCGGGATCGCGGCCAGTCGGGGAAACAGGTTCTCGTCGAAGCCGAGCCCGGGCGCCTGCACGGACAGGTCCGCCATGCCGAACAGGCTGCGCGAGGCGAGCTGCACCTCGTCCGCCGCGACGCGATTGATCAGGTAGACCGAGAACCCGAGAGCGACACCGAGCGCGATCGCGATGACGGCGAGCAGCGTGCGGCCCAAGGCCTGGCGCAGCGGCCCGATCGCCGCGGCATCGAGCAACGCGAGCCGCGCGCCGAAGCGGGCTGCCGTCGGCGCGGTCGTCACGATCCAGGCGTCCGTGGGGCGCGCGCCTGCAGCCCGGACCGCGTGAGTTCGTAGGTCAGGTCGGTCGTCGCGGCCGCGTTGATCGAATGCGTGACGAGCACGCCGGCCGCATTGTCGCGCTTGATCTGGGCTCGCAGGATCTCGAGGATCATCGCGGCGTTGTCCGGATCGAGGTTGCCCGTGGGCTCGTCCGCCAGCACCAGCGCGGGCCGCTGCACCAGCGCGCGCGCCACG
>CAYQAF010000474.1:0-2255 GCA_964415375.1 uncultured Alcaligenaceae bacterium | reverse complement strand
CGATTACCACGTTCGCATTCACCTCGGCATCGAGCTTCACCTGGAGGATTCCGAGGTGGTGGTCCCCTCCACGAAATCCCGCCGAATAGCCTCCGATGCCCGCCACTGCGTTGTCGACTGCGCGAGGGAACACCACGGCTTGCTCGGCCGTCCTGGGGCCGCTGCCGCGCATCCTCGGGAAGTTGAATGAAGTAGATCTGATTTCCATGGCCGCCCTTTCTGTACCCGATGCAAGGGGACGTCGTGCCCGCGCTCGCCGTGGCCTAGCTTATTGGCTGGACTGAGGAGCGCCAAATACGCTGGACACCTACTTGAGCGATGGGTGAACATGGGTAGGCGAGGTCGATGATGGACGTGCACGTCCACCTTGGCGCGGCGTATTCGACCGAACCCTGGGTCGAGCACTTCGACTGGCTCGCGCCCCTGTTCAGTGCGGCCGGCAAGGCTTACGTCTGCAACTCCCCCGGCTTGCGTCGCAGCGTGTCCGACGGCAGTTCGCCGAAGCAGTCCCTGTAGGCGCGCGAGAATTCGCCGAAGTGCCAGAAGCCCCAGTTGAGCGCCTCGGCCGACACCGTCGTCGATCCCTGGGTCGCAGCCAGGAGCGCCTGGCGCACACGGTGCAACCGCACCCGGATCAGGTAGGTCACCGGCGTCAATCCCATGACCTCCTTGAATGCGTATTCCAGCGTGCGCTCGCTCACCGCTGCCACTCTGCACAAGTCGCTCACATAGAGATGTTCGCTGGTCTGGGACAAGGCATAGTCTTCGGCGATCTTGACGATGAGAGTTTGCGCCTGCCTGCTCCGGTCGCCGCGGTCGGGCTCGAAGTCGCGTGCCCCGCCAAGGCTTGCCAGCAGAAGCTCGACCAGCTCGACGTGGGCGGCAATTCGCTCCGTCTCGCGCTCGTTGAACAGTGCAGGCTGCCGCGCGGCGGCATCCACCAGTCGCTTGCCCCATTCGAACAGCCGGCGCGCACTCTCGTCGTCGACTTGCAGCGTTTCCACGCCGCGCGGCAGGCGAAACTCGCCTTCGCGCTGGCGGGCCGCGAGATGCACACGGATCTCGTCGGGCGGAAGCAGAAAGGTCATGCTTTCGTAGCCGGCCTCGGCAACGAAGCTGGCCTCCACATCGGGCGCTGCCGCGAGCATCAAGCCCGCACCGACCGGTATTCCGTTCACGGTCCCATTCGATCCCGGGCCAAACGTGACGTAGGCCAGCAGGCCCCTGCGCGCGCTCGTGCGCGTCCGCACGCGACGGTTGGTCGAATGGAACACCACGGCGGACGCCCCGAGACGAACGATCACCCGCCGTACCCGAAGCGACATCGGCTGGAGCTGCACCGCATCCAGGTCGATGAGCTCGATGCCGGCGCTGGCCGCCGTGGGGTCGCTGATCTCGACCACCGTGACGGCCGGCTGCGCACTGGTGAGCGGAGAGTGCTTCACGATCGCGTTCTGCGGAATTCCGATAGACGATCAGGTGCCAAGCCGCGAAAGTGTAGCAGCGGGCCCGCGATGGGCGGCGCCGCCTCGTAGGGTCCGATCATCGGGTCCTTCGCGCCTTTGACAACTGACCTCGACTGCGTGTCGAAGCATGAGCGGACATCTGCGACCCGGTGCACCGTCGTGAAACTGCAACAGGTGAGCGAAAGCTGCTTTGCGGTCCTGAACGAGAAGAACCGCGTGTGCGATTCGAACTCGGGATTCGTCAACCGCGGTGGCGGCGTCGTCATCGACACGCAGGCGGACCTGCCCCACGCGCGGCGGATGATCGAGTTGTTCGGGAGCGTCTGGCGCGGCATGCCGAAGCACGTGGTCAACACGAGCGAGGACAGGGACCATGTGTCGGGCAACCAGCTCTTCCCGGGCGCGGAGATCATCGCACATCGGACGGTACCGGACCGCATGCAGCAGGCCGCCGACCCGTCGCAGTACCTTGCCCCGCCCGCAACGCTGTTCGACGACCGCTACACCATCGATCTGGATGGCCTGGAAGTGCACCTCATCCACGTCGGGCCGTGCCAATGCGCGGCCGACACGATCGTGCACGTGCCCCGGGAAGGGGTCGTGTTCGCCGGCGACGTGGTGTACTGCGAGTGCACGCCGATGGGCTGGCAAGGCAGCGGCGAGAAGTGGCTGCAGAGCCTCGACCTGATCGTCTGGCTCGATCCGGAAGTCATCGTTCCGGGACACGGGCGGCCGTGCGGGATCGAAGGCGCGATGGAGATGAAGGCCTACCTCGAATACGTGCGCGAG
>CAYQAF010000473.1:0-2264 GCA_964415375.1 uncultured Alcaligenaceae bacterium | reverse complement strand
GCGACGCGCTCGGGCGCTATCACCACGTCGACGGCGACCCGGGCACGCGCGACCCCGACTTCCAAGGTTATGGGGTCGCGACCACTGATGCCGACGGGCGCTACGACTTCAAGACGATCCGGCCGGTCCCCTACGGCGGACGGCCGCCGCACCTGCACTTCAAGCTCTCGCATGCGGCGGCGCAACCGCTGACCACGCAGCTCTATCCGCGCCGCGAATCCTCGGAGCGATCGGCGGGCTTCGGGCTGTCGGGACGTGAAACACGCTCGCGTCTCGAGTTCGCGCCAACTCCGGCGACCGGCCGCGAGGGCGGCGCCCTTGCCGCGACCTACGACTTCGTGCTGCGCCCGCGCTAGTGGACCGTCGCCTGGGAGAGGAGGCGCAGCAGTTCGCCGCTCTTCAGCCGGAAGACGCCTTCGCCGAGCGCCTCGGCATGGTCGATGTCGGCGAGCGTGAGGGACAGTTCGTCCTCGCCCCGGCGCGCCTCGAGCACGACGTCGTCCTCACGGGTGTCCTCGTCGGGAACGCGCGCGTATTCCGTGGCGAAGACTTCGCCGTTCCACAGCACGAAGTCGGCGCCGTCCAGCGCCTGGGCAAGCGGGCGAGTAGTGTCCATGCCGGGTTAGATGCGGGCGGCGGCGAGACGTTCAAGCGCCCGTCGCTGCCGGCGGTCAAGGCCGGCCGGCCGGTGCCTGGCTGGAGCCGACGAGGCGGCGCACGAAGTTCGGCAGCGCGAGCGACGCCCGGTGCACGTCGCCGTTGTAGTACTGCAGGTCGCCGATGCCGCGTCGCGCCAGGCGGCCGTCGACCTCGCGGGCGGTGATCTTGCACGGGTCGAGGTCGGCGCTGCAGCACGCCATCATCCACATGCCGCCGTACAGCGGGATCGAAGCGAGGTACGGCGTGACGATCGGGAACGCCTCGCGCAGCGCCGCGAGCCCGTCGCGGACCCGCGACGGGTGGGCCACGGGGCTCGCGATGTGGAGCGTCATCGCGCCCATCGGGCGGAGGCGCGCCGCGCAGGCCCGATAGAACTCCGGCGTGTAGAGGCGCGTCGACGGACCGCCCGGGTCGGTCAGGTCGAGCACGATCAGGTCGAACTGCTCGGTCGTCTCGCGCACGAACGCGAAGCCGTCGCCGATGAAGAGGTCGAGCCGGGGGTCGTCGAATGCGCCCTTGTGCACGCTCGCAAGGTGCTTGCGGGATATGTCGACGACGGCGAGATCGATTTCGCAGAGCGTCACCGACCTGATCGTCGGATACTTGAGGAGCTCCTCGGCCGAGCCGCCGTCGCCTCCGCCGACGATGAGCGCGCGTTCCGGCGCCGGGTGCGCGATGCCGGGCATGTGCACCAGCATCTCGTGATAGAAGAACTCGTCGCGCTCGGACGTCATGAAGTGGCCGTCGAGCCGGAACAGCCTGCCGAACGGCACGCTGTCGTGGACCTCGACGGACTGGAACGGCGAGCGGAAGCGCTCGAGCTCGCGCGCCGAGCGGACGAAAAACGCCCATTCGTCGGTGAGGTACTCGGTCATCGCGCCGGGCGCGATGTCGGGACCCGGCGCGTCGCGCTCGTCGGCCACGCTCGTCAGCTGCTCACGCCACCGCGGTGGACGGCCTGGATGTGCGTGCGCGACGGGTGCAGCTTCTGCTCGAGCAGCCGGAACAGTCGCTCGGCCTTCGCCGTGTTGTCCGTCGTGTAGTTGCAGACGTACACGTCGATCGTCACCGAGCCCATCTCCGGCCAGGTGTGGATCGCAAGGTGCGATTCGGCGAGGATGACCGCGCCCGTCACGCCCTGCGGCTCGAACTGGTGGAAGCGATCGCCGACGATGGTGAGGCCGACGTCCTCGACGGCCTCAACGCACGCCCGGCGCAGATCCTCAGCACGCGTCATCTCCGGCGCGTCGACCGAGCACCCGTACCACTCGCCCAGCAGATGGATTCCGTCCATCAGTCGTCTCCCCAAAAGGAAAAGCCCCATCCCGGCTCGTTGCTCAATGCCACCGGAAACAGGGCAACCCCACCAAGGAAACGGCCCGCCGAAAACGGAAGGCCCCCCAAGCCAAGCACTTTTCCGCGCGTGTCGGCCCGCCGGCAAGACAGCGCCGCCGCAGGCGCGGCGACGCGATGCCGTACCGACCGAAAAGCACCGGAAAAGTCTTGAATTATTGCACAAAATGGTGGCGATCGCCATAATTTCAAGCTTTGTCGCCGCCTCCCGGCGCGTGGCGCCTTTCCCCCCATTCTCCGCACCCATGCCG
>CAYQAF010000472.1:0-2279 GCA_964415375.1 uncultured Alcaligenaceae bacterium | reverse complement strand
TGGGCCCGACGCTCGAGGCGCGCGACAAGTACAAGGTGGACCAGGTGCTGTTCTGTCCGGGCGGGTCGGTGCAGGAGACGGGCGCCGCCAACTTCCTGCTGATCCGCGAGGGCCACATCCTCACGCGCAGCCTGGACTCGACGTTCCTGCATGGCGTGACGCGAGATTCGCTGCTCACCATGGCCCGCGGCATGGGCTTCGAGGTCGAGGAGCGCGTGTTCGACGTGAGTGAGATGCTCGAGTGGGTGAAGACTGGCGAGGCCGCGTTGTCGGGCACCGCGGCCGTGCTGGCCGGCGTGGGCACGCTCGTGCACGGCGGCAAGGAGCATCGCGTCGGCACGGGCGATGTCGGTCCCGTGACGCAGCGGTTGCGCGCGGCACTGGTCGCGATCCAGAACGGTGAAACGCCTGATACCCACGGGTGGACGACGCGCGTGTGAGCGGCGCGGCCGCGAGTCGCGTCGCCGTCGTCACCGGGGCCGGTAGCGCCACCGGGATCGGATTCGCCATTGCGCGCGCGCTCGGGCGCACCGGCCTGCGGGTCCTCATTGCTTCCACGACGGATCGCGTCCATGAGCGCGCTGCTGATCTGCGCCGCGAGGGCATCGAGTCGACCGGAGTGGCTTGCGACCTGACGACCGAGACTGGCGTCGCGGCGCTCGCGGCGGCGGCGCAGGGCGGCGCAACGGTGGATGTGCTGGTCAACAATGCCGGCATGGCCGTGCTGGGCGAAATGGACTCGCTCGCGGACCTTGCACAGGTTTCGCTCGAGCAGTGGCAGCGCTCGCTCGAGCGCAACCTGACGACGGCGTTCCTGGTCACGCGCGCGTTCCTGCCCGGCATGCAGCAGCGCGGCTACGGCCGCATCGTCAACGTTTCCTCGACGACCGGTACGGTTTCTGCGGTTGCGGGCGACTCAGCCTACGCCGCCGCGAAGGCGGGCATGGTCGGCTTCACGCGCGCGGTCGCACTCGAGTCCGCTGCACAGGGCGTCACCGTCAACGCCGTGGCGCCCGGCTGGATCGCGACCGGGTCGCAAACTGAGCGCGAGGCGGCCGCGGGACGGCGTGCACCGGTCGGCCGATCCGGTACGCCCGACGAGGTGGCGAGCCTCGTCGCCTGGCTCGCGTCCCCGCAGGCCTCGTACGTCACTGGTCAATTGCTGGTCGTGGACGGTGGCAACTCGATCGTCGAGGACTTGAGCGCGTGAGCGCGCCCGTCGTGCTGGTCAGCGGTGCGGTCGGCGGCATTGGCGCCGCAGTCGTGCGGCGCTTCGCCAATTCCGGCTGGCAGGTGGCGGTGACCGATCTCGATCAGCAACGACTCGAAGCGCTCGACGTGCCCGACATCGTTGCGCGCGTGCCGGGCGACGTGCGCAGTTCCGAGGCATGCCGCGGGATCGTCGGGCAGGTCACGGCCATCACCGGGCGCCTCGACGCGCTCGTCAACACTGCGGGCGTCTGGCGTGAGGGCCCGACCGAGAGTTGCAGCGAAGCGGACTTCGACGTCGTCGTCGACGTCAATCTCAAGGGGACGTTCTTCCTGTGCGCGGCGGCCATTCCGCACCTGAAACGGACGCAGGGCAGCATCGTCAACATCTCGAGCGATGCAGGCCGGCAGGGCAATACCGGTGCCGCGGCCTACTGCGCGTCCAAGGGCGGTGTCACGATCTTCACCAAGGCGCTCGCACTCGAACTCGCCCCGGACGGCGTGCGCGCCAACGTCGTATCCCCCGGCGACGTGGACACGCCGATGCTGCGCTTCCAGGCCGAAACCTACGGCGGTGGCGCGCCCGAATCCTACCTGCGTGGCCTGCTCGACAAGTATCCGCAGGGCGCACGGGCACGGTTCGTCCAGCCCGCGGAGATCGCCGAGCTGGTGTTCTTCCTGTGCTCGCCAGCGGCTGCCGCGATCACCGGCGCCGACCTGGCGATCGACCAGGGCTATTCCGCCGGCAAATAGTGCGCGGGGTCATGCCGCGCGTTCAACCCGCCAGCGGCAGCCTGCTCCGTAGGGTCGTCCACGCCAGCGCCGCCAACGCGACGGCCGTGCCAATCCCACCTAGGATGACCATCCGCTGCGGCCCTTCGAGCAGCAGCTGCAGCGCGTCGGCCTGTTCGAGAAGGCCGCGCGCCAAGGCCAGCACGCAGATCGCGACCGCTGCCGAGCCAATGCCGTCGAGCAGCGCGTGACGGCGTGCGCCGCGCCGCAGCGCTTCGACCAACCGCTCGTGCTCGCGATCGGCCCGGGCCCGCAGGTCGCTGCGGTTGGCCGGTTGC
>CAYQAF010000471.1:0-2284 GCA_964415375.1 uncultured Alcaligenaceae bacterium | reverse complement strand
ATCATGATGTCGATCTGGAAGTCCTCGAGCGCGGGATAGAGGATCTCCTCGACGATCGGCGACAGCCGGTGGATCTCGTCGATGAAGAGCACGTCGCGCGGCTCGAGGTTGGTGAGGAGCGCGGCGAGGTCCCCCGGGCGCTCGAGCACCGGGCCGGAGGTCTGGCGCAGGTTGACGCCGAGCTCGTGGGCGACGATGTGCGACAGCGTGGTCTTGCCGAGCCCCGGCGGGCCGAACAGCAGCACGTGGTCGAGCGCCTCGCTGCGTTGCCGCGCCGCCTCGATGAAGATGCCGAGCTGGTGGCGGATCTTCTCCTGCCCAACGTACTCGTCGAGCCCGCGCGGCCGCAGCGCCTTCTCGACGACCTCTTCCTGCCGGCTCTGGTTGCGCGCCGACACCACGCGCGTCAACGAGTCGTTCTCGATCGCCATGGCGCGATTCTATGCCTTCGCCCGCGGCCGTCGCGACGACACGGCGGCGTCAGCCCTTGGACAGTTGCTTCAGCGCCTGGCGGATGCCGTCGGCGACCGCGATGCCGTCCGGCAGGTTTCGCACGGCCGTGGCCGCCTCGCGGTCGCTGTAGCCGAGCGCGGAGAGCGCGTTCAGGATGTCGGCCGACGCCGGGGCGGGGCGGTTCGTGCCGACGGCCGTCGCGAGCTCGGCGCCGAGCTTGTCCTTCATTTCGAGCAGGATGCGCTCGGCGGTCTTCTTGCCGATGCCCGGGATCTTCGTCAGCCGGCCCGACTCCTGCAGCGTGACCGCCTGCGCGAGCTCGGCCACCGAGAGGCCCGACAGCACGGCGAGGGCCGTACGGGCGCCGATGCCGGAGACGCGCGTCAGCTGGCGGAACGCGCGGCGCTCGTGCTCGGTCAGGAAGCCGAACAGGAGGTGCGCGTCCTCGCGCACGACGAGGTGCGTGTAGAGCGCGACCCGCTCGCCGTTGGCGGGCAGGTTGTAGAACGTGCTCATCGGCACGTCGACCTCGTAGCCCACGCCCTGCACGTCGAGCAGGATCTGCGGCGGATTGCGCTCGAGCAGGATGCCGGTGAGACGCCCGATCATCGTTGCGATTATCGCACGCGACCCTTCGGGAAGCGGCGCGGGAGCCTCGCCGCCGCCGCGTCAGCTCAGCGGCAGCGCGGCGAGATGCAGGCGTACCTCGACGAGCGAGGCCATCACCGTCGGCGCATGACCCGCGATCAGCGATGGCGGTGCCGTTCGGTCGGGCACCATGATCGCGGACATGCCCGCGGCGATCGCGCCGGCGACGCCGGGTGCGGAGTCCTCGAGCACGAGGCAGGTCGCGGGCGGCACGCCGAGCCGCGCGGCCGCCTCGAGGAAGATGTCGGGGGCGGGCTTGCCGCGTGCGATCTCGTCGCCGCCGACCAGCGCCGCGAAGCGGGAGAAGAGCGCGACGTGTTCGAGCTTCGCGCATGCCCGCGTCCGCCGCGTCGACGTCGCGACGGCGCAGGGCACGCGCTCGCGCTCCAGCCAATCGACGAGCTCGTTCAATCCCGGCTTCAGCACGAGGCCCTCGCGCTCGACCAGGTCGTCGTAGGCACCGTGCCATGCGCCCATCAGCGTGTCGACCGGATAGCCCGGCCCGTGATGCTCGAGGATCAGCGTGCGGCAATCGCTGAACGTGCGACCGACGAGCGACGGGTTCACCGCTGCGTCGAAGTCGACGCCCACCTGCCGTGCCGCGACGAGCCAGGCGCGCGCCGCGAGTGGCTCCGTGTCGAGCATGAGGCCGTCCATGTCGAAGACCACCGCGCGCGGTCGGACGGAGAGGGCAGCGCTCACCGCATCCGCCCGCGGCGCACGCTTCGTCCCGCGCCGGCCAGGCTGCCCAGGCCGGTCGTGGCGTGCGCGTGGCAGATGGCGGCGGCGAGCGCGTCGGCGGCGTCCTCCTGCGGCGCACCCGGCAGCGCGAGGAGGTGCGTGACCATCGCCTGCACCTGCGACTTCGCAGCGCGACCGCCGCCCACGACTGCCTGCTTGACCTGGCCCGCGGTGTACTCGGTCACGGGCATGCCGGCGAGCACCGCCGCCGCGATCGCCGCACCGCGCGCCTGGCCGAGCAACAGCGTCGAGTTCGGGTTGACGTTGACGAACACCCTCTCGACCGCGACCTCGGTGGGACGCGACTCGGCGATCAGGAACGCGATGTCCCGCGCGATGACGCCGAGCCGCGTCGGCAGCGACCCGGCGCCGGCGCGGATGCAGCCGCTCGCCACGTAGGACAGCCGCTGCCCGCGCGCTTCGATGAGACCGTAGCCAGTGA
>CAYQAF010000470.1:0-2304 GCA_964415375.1 uncultured Alcaligenaceae bacterium | reverse complement strand
CGGCGAGGCGTTCGACCAGGCCGCGGGCGTCAAGATGATCCACGTGCCGTACAAGGGATCGAGCCAGGCGCACGTCGACATCCTGGGCGGCAACGTCGAGGTGATGTTCGACACGACGTCCTCGGCGATGCCGCACATCAAGTCCGGGCGCTTCAAGCCGCTGGCCGTGACGTCGCCGCAGCGCTCCGCCGAGTTGCCCAACGTGCCGACGATCGCGGAGGTCGGCTACCCGGCCGCCGAGATGACCACCTGGTACGGCCTGTTCGCCACCGGCGGGACGCCGAAGCCCGTCGTCGACCGGCTTGCCGCCGAGCTGAAGCGCGTGCTGGCGCTGCCCGACGTGCAGGCGAAGCTCAAGGGTCTGGGCGGGGAGCCCGGCAACCTCACGGCCGAGCAGTTCGCCGAGATGAACCGGCAGGAATACGAGCGCTTCGGCAAGCTGATCCGTACCGCGAACATCAAGGCCGAGTAATGCCTGCGCCTCGTCGACCGCGGATCGCGCTCACGCTCGGCGACCCGAACGGCATCGGGCCGGAAATCGGCGTCAAGCTCGCCGCGCGGCCCGGGAACCGCGCGCGCGCGGACATCGTGCTGTTCAGCGACCCCGCGATCGTCGAGGCGGGCGAGCGCACCGCGGAGGTCACGCTTGGCCTCAACGAAGCCGGCGCGCCGCGGCTCGAAGCGCTCGACCTCGTCACCGCCGGTGACATCGAGCCCGGCAAGGCGACGCGCGCGGGTGGACACGCCGCGCTGCGCGCACTCGATGCCGCACTCGCCGCCGCCGAGAGGGGTGCGGTCGACGCAATCGTGTTCGCGCCGCTCAACAAGCACGCGATGCATCTCGCCGGCCTCGCCGAGGAGGACGAGCTGCGCTACATGCAACGCTGCTTCGGCGTCGATGGTTTCGTCTCCGAGTTCAACATCACCGGTGCGCTGTGGACGTCGCGGGTGACGTCGCACGTACCGCTGCGCGAGGTCGCCGACGCGATCACCGTGGACGGCGTCGTCGACGCGGTGCGCATCCTGCACCGCTACCTGGTCGCGGCCGGCACCGCGTCGCCGCGCATCGCCGTCACGGCGCTGAATCCGCACGCTGGCGACGGCGGCTCGCTCGGCCGCGAGGAGATCGACGTGATCGCGCCGGCCGTCGCGCGTGCGCGCGGCGAGGGCGTCGACGCCCACGGACCGTTGCCCTCCGACACGGTGTTCGTCGCGGCGCGCGACGGCGCATACGATGCCGTGGTCACGATGTACCACGACCAGGGCCAGATCGCGATGAAGCTGCTGGGCTTCGAGCGCGGCGTCACGCTCCACGGCGGGTTGCCCGTGCCGATCGCGACCTGCGCGTCCGGCACCGCGTTCGACATCGTCGGGCGCAACGTCGCGAACGTCGAGGGCCTGCAGAGCGCGTTCGACCTCGCGGCAGCGATTGCCGCGCGGAGCGTCGCGCCGCCGCTCTGACCCGGCGATCGTCGCGCGGCGTCAGCGCGTCGGCGAGGACGCCGTTGCATCGGCGAGGAACAGCGCCGGGTCGACCATCGCGCGGTTGAGGCTCACCGACCAGTGCAGGTGCGGCCCGGTGACGCGGCCCGTCGCGCCGACGGTGCCGATCGACGTGCCCGTCGCCACCGTGTCGCCGACCTGCACCGCGATCGCGGCGAGGTGGCAGTACATCGTCAGCAGGCCGGCACCGTGGTCGATCCACACGGTGTTGCCGTTGAAGAAGTAGTCGCCGGTGTCGATGACGCGGCCGGGCGCCGCGGCCATCACCGGCGTGCCCTGCGATGCCGCGATGTCCATCCCGCTGTGGGGATTGCGCGACTGGCCGTTGAAGACGCGGCGCAGGCCGAACGAGCTCGACCGCTGCCCCGGCGTCGGCTGCGCGAGTCGCAGCGACGACGGCGGCGCGTCGGTGAACGTCGCCGCGATACGGGCGAGATGCTCGCGCTCGCGCTCGTAGCGCGCGAGGTCCTCCGGCGAGAGCTCGACGTGGCCCGGCGCCACCTTGAGGCGCTGCTCGGCGTAGCGCACCGGTTCGACGACGAACGTCCGCTTCTCGACCGGTCGGCCGGGACGCTGCACTTCGAGTGTCGCCTGGCCGGGCTTTGCCGCGAGGGTGATGCCGACCACTGCCGTCCATCCGTTCGGGTCGCCGGCCACCAGCACCGGCACACCGCCGTAGCGTACCCGCGGCGGTTGCGGCGCCGCTCCGAGCGGGACGGTCGCCACGCCCCCGGGGACGATCCGCTGCTGCGGCAGGTCGACGCCGAGCGCGTGCGATGCGGCAAGCGCGAGAAGGAGGCC
>CAYQAF010000469.1:0-2308 GCA_964415375.1 uncultured Alcaligenaceae bacterium | reverse complement strand
CGCACGCGATCGATGCGCCATCCCGGGAGGATGTAGTCGTGCGTCACCACGCGGGTGCCCGGCCTCAGCTCGGCGGCGAGCTTCGCCGCCACGCGGTCCATGATCGTCGGCAAGAGGTAGATCGTGACCACGCTCGCCTCGGCGACGTCGGTCTTGAACAGGTCGCGCAGGTAGAACCTGGCCCGCTCCGACACCCCGGCTTCCTCCGCCTTGCGCGTGGCGTACGCGACGAGCACCGGGTCGATGTCGACGCCGAAGCCGCGCGCGCCGAAGTCCCTGGCGGCCGCAATCACCAGCCGCCCATCGCCGGAGCCGAGGTCGACGACGGTGTCGCCCGGGCCCACGCGGGCGACCTCCAGCATCGCGGTCACGACCGACTCCGGCGTCACCGCGAACGGCGACACGCGGTCGGCTTCGCTGGGCGTCTGCGCCGCCGCGGGTGGCAGCAGCGCGAGGACGGCGAAGAGCATCGGGGCGAGGCGCATCCGGGGATGTTAGCCGAACACGCCCGCGTCGCCGGGATGCGAGCGCAATCCGCCCGGCACGCCGGCAGCGTCTACGCGTCGACGGCCCGCGGCCGGGTTGCCGCGCCGCGCCCGGGCTCCGCGTCGACCAACCCGGGGAACAGCCGTGCGAGCAGCGACTCGCCCTGCTCGAGCACGTAGTAGCGCAACGCTTCCGCGGGCGGCGACAGTAGCTTCGGCGACAGTTGCACGAGCTGCCAGCGGCGCACCATGGGCAACCCGGGCACGTCGAGCACCTTGATGAGCCCGCTCGCGACTTCGAGCGCGGTGGTGTGCAGCGACAGGAAGGCGAGCCCCATGCCGGCGATCACCGCCTGCTTGATCGACTCGTTGCTGCGCATCTCCATCGCGACCACCGGGTCGATGCGCTGCGACCGGAAGTAGCGGTCCATCGAGGCGCGCGTCCCCGCGCCCGGCTCCCGCACCAGGAAGCGCTCGCGCGCGAGCAGCACCGGCGGCACCTCCGCCAGCGCGGCGTAGGGGTGATCCGGCGCGGCGATGATGCCGAGCGGATGCGCGGCGAACGGCTCCGAGCGGGTTTCGAGCTCGCGCGGCGGCGTCCCCATCACCGCGAAGTCGACCTCGTTGCGACGGAGAAGGTCGATCAGCCCCTCGCGGTTGGTCTCGGCCAGCGCGACCTCGACGCCGGGGTGGTCGCGCAGGAAGCCGCCGAGGATGCGCGGCACGAAGTACTTGGCCGTGCCGACCATGCCGATGGTGACGCGGCCGGCGCGCACGCCCTTCAGGCGCGCGATCGTGTCTTCGGCGTCCTTGAGCGAGCCCAGCACGCGGCGGGCGTGCAGAAGCATGTACTCGCCACCGGTCGTGAGCGTGATCTGGCGCCCGCCGCGATCGAAAAGCGGCAATCCGACGGCGTTCTCGAGATCGCGGACCTGCATCGAGACCGCCGGGGGCGTTAGGTGCAACTCCTCCGCGGCGCGCGCGAACGAGAGATGGCGGGCCACCATCGTGAACACGCGCAGCTGGCGGATCGACACGTTCAGCATAAGCAATAGCTTAACTCAATAGTCAGAAACATTGACTTCCGCTTAACGTCACGCAGGCCTAGAGTCCCTACCACTGACCTGCCCACTCGAGGAGCGCCCCCGTGAACAAGCCGCTCGACAACCCCGCGATCACCGACCCGAAGGCCCGCTACAAGGCGGGCGTGCTGAAGTACAAGGAGATGGGCTACTGGCGGCCGGACTACGAGCCGAAGGACACCGACTTCATCTGCGTCTTCCGCATCACGCCGCAGGAGGGCGTCGACGCCGAGGAGGCCGCCGCCGCGGTGGCGGGCGAGTCGTCGACCGCGACGTGGACCGTGGTCTGGACCGACCTTCTCACCGCCGCGGACAGCTACCGGGCGAAGGCCTTCCGCGTGGACCAGGTGCCCAACACCGGCCCGGGCACGAAGACCGAGCAGCAGTACTTCGCCTACGTGGCCTACGACCTCATCCTGTTCGAGGAAGGCTCGATCGCCAACGTCACCGCGTCGCTGATCGGCAACGTGTTCAGCTTCAAGCCGCTCAAGGCGGGCCGCCTCGAGGACATCCGCGTGCCGGTCGCGTACGTGAAGACGTTCAAGGGCCCGCCGACGGGGATCATCGTCGAGCGCGAACGGCTCGACAAGTTCGGCCGGCCGCTGCTCGGCGCGACGATGAAGCCGAAGCTCGGCCTCTCCGGCAAGAACTACGGCCGTGTCGTCTACGAGGGGCTGACCGGCGGCCTCGACTTCACCAAGGACGACGAGAACATCAACTCGCAGCCGTTCATGCACTGGC
>CAYQAF010000468.1:0-2312 GCA_964415375.1 uncultured Alcaligenaceae bacterium | reverse complement strand
TTCGACCACGCAGGCAGTGCCGACATCGGCCGGAAAGCATGAAAGTATATCGTTTCACGGCGGCCGAGGGCAACCCGACCCCAACCCGATCCGAACCCGTCCGGTCATCCCCACGCCCACCGCGGTTTTCTACCTAGCGCGAAACGTCGGGATCATGCCGATCAGCGCGAAGACCCCGCTCCAGATGATCTGGACGCCGATGCAAAGCAGGATGAACGCCGAGAGGCGGAGCAGCACCTGCGTTCCGGTGGCGCCGAGGGCCCGGGTCAGACGCTCGGCGTTGCGGAACAGCAGCCAGATCGAAAGCGCCAGCAGTGCGGCGCCGAGGGCGGCGCCGACGATCGAGACCGTCCACGCGCTCACCCCGCGGGGCACCTGTGCGCCGAGCGTGATGGCGATCGAGATCGATCCCGGCCCGACCGTCAGCGGCAGCGTCATGGGGTAGAAAGCCCGAGCGGAAAGCGTCGCGGTGTCCCGGGGCCGGACCTCGACGTCCGCCGCCGCGTCATCGGAGTGCAGGAGTCCCCATGCCATCGCGCAGATCAGCAACCCGCCCGCGACCTGGATCACGGGCACCGACAGCCCGAAGAACTCGATCACGTAGCTGCCGAGGAAGATCGACGCCAGCACCAGCACGAAGGCGTTGATGCCGATCTGCCGCGACAGCGCCGCGCGCTCGGCGTGGGTGAGGTCGCTCGTCAGCACGAGGAAGAGCGGCGCGCCACCGATCGGGTTCACGATCGGAAAGAGGGCCGCGAAGACGAGTGCGGCGTGCTCGAGAATCGGGCGGCTCGGGAAGTCGGGCATCGGGTGGGCGGCGCCTCGTGCCGACCGACGATCGCGGACGGCAGCCGGAACAGGGCGCGGCCGGCCGGTACACTATCACGCTCGTCCGGTACCCGAGCCCGCCCGTGTCAGACACCCGTCTCGTCGTCGGCTTCCATGCAGTCACTGCCCGTCTCCGGCAGCGTCCGGAGTCGGTGCGGGCGATCTACGTCGCGACCGCAAGGCACGACGCGCGGGCGCGGGACCTCGTCGATCGCGCGAAAGCCGCCGGCGTCGCCGTGCACCCCGTGGACGAGCGACGGCTGGGGGAACTCGCCCGCGGCGAGCGCCACCAGGGCGTCGTGGCGGTCGCCGACGCCGCGCTGCCGCACGTGACGCTCGCCGACGTGCTCGAACATCCCGCCGAGCCGCCGCTGTTGCTCGTGCTCGATGGTGTGACCGATCCGCACAATCTCGGCGCGTGCCTGCGCAGCGCCGACGCCTTCGGTGCCCACGCCGTCGTCGTGCCGAAGGACCGCGCCGTGGGCGTGAATGCCACGGTGGCGAAGGCGGCGAGCGGAGCCGCCGACACGATCCCCGTGATCACGGTGACCAATCTCGCCCGGGCGCTGCGCGACCTCAAGGAGGCCGGTGTCTGGATCGTCGGCGCCGACGCCGGCGGCGAGAGCCTGTTCGAAGCCGACGTCAGCGGTCCGATCGCCTGGGTACTCGGTGCCGAAGGCGAGGGCCTGCGCCGCCTGACGCGCGAGCACTGCGACCGCGTCGTCGGCATTCCGCTCGCGGGCAGTGTCGAGAGCCTCAACGTTTCGGTGGCGGCCGGAATCTGCCTCTTCGCCACCCGCCGGGCACGATCGGCGGTCACCCTTGACGCGCCGCGTTGAGGTTTCGCCCCGATTGGGGCATCATCGACGGGTTTCGAATCAATGACGTCCCGGTTCCCGGGGGGAGACATTCTCATGCGATTCAAGCTTCTGATCGGGGCGCTGGTTGCCGCCGCGGTCCTTGCCGGCCCGGTGGCCGCGAAGACGTTGCGTTGGGCAAGCCAGGGCGACATCCTGACGTTCGACCCGATGTCGCAGAACGAGAGCCTCAACAACACGTTCTCGGACTACGTGTACGACGGCCTCGTCCGCTACAACAAGCAGTTCGTGCCCGAGCCCGCGCTCGCCACGTCCTGGACGCGCGTGTCGCCGACCGTGTGGCGCTTCAACCTGCGCAAGAACGTCAAGTTCCACGACGGCACGCCGATGACGGCCGACGACGTCGTGTTCTCGTTGCAGCGCGTGCTCGCCCCCGCGTCGAACATGAAGGTCTACGCGCAGGGCATCAAGGAGACGAAGAAGATCGACGACTTCACCGTCGAGGTCATCACCGACGGACCGAACCCGGTGCTGCTGCGCGGCCTGGTCGACGTCAAGATCATGAGCAAGGCCTGGGCGACGAAGCACAACGTCACCAACCCGCAGGACTACGTCAAGAAGGAAGAGACGTACGCCGCCCGCAACGCGAACGGCACCGGGCAGTTC
>CAYQAF010000467.1:0-2314 GCA_964415375.1 uncultured Alcaligenaceae bacterium | reverse complement strand
CACGAAGCCGCTCATCAGCACGTGGCCCATGCGCACGTCGGTGTTGATGCTGAACGCCTTGCTGGCGCCCTCGATCTCCGTGAGCCTGGTCTTGAGCGTCGCCTGGATGGTCGTATCGTCGATGGTCTGCCCGGCCGTGCGGTGTCCCGGCAGCACGACCATGGCGTCGAGCACCTTGACCACGCCATTGATGTGATGCGCCGTCTTCAGCGCTGCGGCCTTCTCTGCCTCGGAGTCCACGAAGCCCGCGAGCTGCACCGTGCCCTTGTTGACCTCGACGTTGAGGCTGCCGGCCGACACCTTGTCCTTGTCAATGAGGGCCGCCTTGGTCTCGGTGGCGATCGTCGAGTCGTCCACCGTCTGGCCGGCGGTCTTGTCGGCCATTGCCGGCGCGACAAGCACGAGGCTCGACAAGGCCGCCCAGGTCATCATCCGCAGGTTCAGCATTGCAACTCCCTATAGTGTGTGGGTTCAACGAAAGGCGCGCATTAACGCAGGGACCCGGCGTCCGGCGCTATCCGCAAAGCGCATCTCGGCCCGATGGGCTCATAGACCAAAGTCGCCACAAGCGACCAATCTCGTCCGGACTCCTTGTGGAAGAGATGACGGGCCGCGACCTCCCGGCCGCGGCCCGCCGTGGGTGGCCTTCGGCGTACGTCATCGCCGTGATGACCGGTGCCAGGTTGGCTGCCCATGCAACGCTTGAAACACAAGATCGGCATCGTGGTCTGCTGCGCCGCTCAATCCGCGCCGTCAGAACTGGTAGCGGAGACCCATCCCGACGGCATTCATGCCACCCTCGTCGCCCATCACTCCCCATGCGACGGACCGGTGATGCAGGCGCAGCGACACCGACCAGGGCGAATTGAGCGGCCCTGCAGTCAGCTCGGCGACCCAGTAGATCAGCAGTTGGTGGCTCTCCCCTTCCAGCTCGACCTCCACCTCGGGCACCTCGGTGGCATAGGACAGGCCCAGCCCGAACGCGGCCGAGGTCGCAACGCGGGCATCCCACGGGAACCTCTGCCAGCGCGCCACGATCGGCACGACATTGAACTCCCAATGATCCTGCTCACCGAAGTTGTAGACGACCTGCCCCTCGGCCTCGAGCGCAAGCGCGCCATCCTTCAGCAGCCCGTACTCGCGCGAAAGCGCGCCCGCGACGAGAAATGCGTCGACGTACTTTGCGCCGAACGGATTGAACAGGACGTCCTCCCAGCCGGCCTCGCTGGAGATCCGCGCGCCGTAAACCGTCGCCGCCCACGTGCCCGGCTCGGCCAGCACCGCCGGCGCGCGCGCCGACAGGCAAAGCAGCAGCGTGACGAACAGCGCGTGGCGGCGGTTGGACGTGCTTGCAGCAATCAGGAGGACGCGCTCCCCGACGGCCAGCCGGGCGAGCGATCGACCGCGTAGGTGTAGACGACGTCCGTGCTGGAATTGAGCGCCGTCTCGAACGAATCCTGCACGACGCTGATGATGAACCCGACCGCGACCACCTGCATCGACACGTCATAGGAGATGCCGAACAGCGAGCAGGCGAGCGGCACGAGCAGCAGGCTCCCGGACGGCACGCCGCTCGCGCCGCAGGCCGCGAGCGAAGCGACGACGCACAACACGAGCGCGCTGGCGGGCGTGACGTCGATGCCGAGCGTGTGCGTGGCAGCGAGGGTCAGCACCGTGATCGTGATCGCAGCGCCCGCCATGTTGACCGTCGCCCCCACCGGAATGGTCACCGCATAGAGTTCCTCGCTGATGCCGAGCTTCTTCGCCAAGGCGAGATTGACTGGGATGTTGGCCGCCGAGCTGCGCGTGAAGAATGCGGTGATGCCCGATTCCTCGAGGCAGCGGAACACGATCGGGTACGGGTTCGCCCGGGTCACGACGAACACGAGCAACGGATTGACCACCAGCGCCATGACCAGCATCGCCGCAACCAGCAGCAGCGCGAGGCTCGCGTAGCCCGCCAGCGCATCGAGCCCGACCGTCGCCACCGTCATGCACACCAGGCCGAAAATGCCCACCGGCGCGAACCTGATCACGTAGCGGACGACGTCGCTGACGCCATCCGCGAGGGTCTGCAGGTTGCGCCGGAATCCCTCCGACGCCTTGCGGAAGCTGAGGCCCAGCAGCACGGCCCAGCTGAGACAGCCAAGGAAGTTACCCGTCAGCAGTGCGTTGACCGGGTTGTCGATCAGCTTGAACAGCACGTCCTTGAGGACGGCGCCGACGGCCAGGGGCGGGCTGCCCGCCGCGGCCTCGCTGCGTGCGATGGTCTGCGGGAACGCATTGCTCATCGCCAACGCCAGCAGCGCCGCGG
>CAYQAF010000466.1:0-2314 GCA_964415375.1 uncultured Alcaligenaceae bacterium | reverse complement strand
GCCCGCGCTTCAAGGCGCGCCCGGGCGGCTACACCCGCATCCTGCACATGGCCAATCGTGCCGGCGACAATGCCGACATGGCGCTGATGGCGCTGGTCGACAAGGCAGCACCGGCCGAGGCGAAGGCGGAGGAAGGCGAGAAGAAGCCGAAGGCCCGCAAGAAGAAGGCGGCCGAGCCGGCCGTCGAGGCTGCGTCGGAAGCGCCCGCCAAGAAGCCGCGGGCGCCGCGCAAGAAAAAGGCGGCGGCCTGAGCCGCTGCCCGCCGACGGACGACACGAGCCGGGCCCAGTGCCCGGCTTTTTTTCGGCTCGCTCAGGGCGGCGACCAGGTGAGCCCGTGGCGCGCAAACGTCGCCGACAGCCGCGCCTGCGCGCGCGCTTGCCGGTCGCGGACGACCGGCAACTGCGACTGGAAGCGCGGATCATCACGGATCGAAACGAGTGTCAGGTCGCGTTCGATCGGATCGAGCGGGAACGGCGAGTCCATCGCGTTCACGGCGAGTGCGAACTGCTCGAGTGCCTCGTCGCGGCGCCCGGCGAGCGCGTAAGCGCGCGTCGCGTGCAGGCGTATCACCGCCGCGCGGCCCCCGTAGCGTCGGTGGGTCTCGCTGTACTCGACTGCCTTGTCGACCAGCCGGTCCGCCTCGGCGGTTTCGCCGCGCTGGCGCAGCAGGGCAATGAACGTCAGTGCGTCGTCGAGCATGATCGCCTTGTAGGGCGAGTCGGAGTCGAGGAGGCGGTCGATGCCCTCGGCGCGGTAGAGGGCCAGCGCCTCGTCCACCAGTCCGGCCCAGGCGACCGAGCGGCCGGTCATCCACGTGACTCCCTGTCCCGCCAGCGCGTCAGATGCATGCTGCCGAAGCCCGGCGACGTCGTTGCGCAGCCGCATCGCGGCCACGGCGGCGTCGGGATTCTGGCCGGCGGCACGGTCGTAGAATGCGAGCGCCCAGTCGTCGCGCCCGAGTGACTCGGAGATATCGCCCGCCAGCCCGTCCAGTTGGGCGATGAACGAACTCCGCGCGGCAAAGCGCACACGCGCTTCCTCAACGCAGGCGAGCGCCTCGTCCGGCTCGCCGAGCCGTAGCAGAGAGAGGCAGACCGTCGCGACCATGCGGGGGTTGTCCGGGAACAGGCTCCGCATGCGCTCGATCCCGGCCCGCAGGTCGTCGCGACGTCCGACGATCCAGGCGAGTTGGACGGCGGAGTGGTGATTGCCCGGGTCCATGGGATCGAGCTCGAGCGCGCGGATTGCCAGCCGGAACCGCTCGTCCTGGCGGCCGGCCGCCATCACCGCGCCACTCATGGCCAGGGTCGCCGCGGCGTGGCTCGGGTCGAGCTCGAGCGCGCGTTGCAGCGCCTCGGCCGACTGCGTGAAGCGCCCGGTCTCCCACATCAGGCGGCCGCGCACGTACCAGGCGTGGGCGTTCCTCGGGTCGAGCTCGAGCGCGCGCTCGACGTCTGGCATCACCACACGCTCGAGTTCGGCGACGCGCCCGGCGCCGCTCCCGTTCGAACTCCTCTGCGATGCCTGGTCGAGCAGCACCTCCGCCAGCATGGCGTGAGCCTGCGCAAAGCGCGGATCCGCCTGGATGGCCGAGCGCAGCAGGTCGGCGGCCTGGGTCAGCGCCGTGGCACTCGCGGCCCGGTCGGCCGAGCCCGCCAGCGGGTCCGCATCGCGCATCTTCTCGCGGGCGAGCAGGTAGAGATCGTAGGCGACCGGATCCTCGGTGGGCGGCGGCGGGGCGGTGTTGCCAGCCGCGGCGAAGCGCGGCAGCACGGCGCGCACCACAGTGCCCGCGATCTCCGCCTGCACGGAAAGCAGGTCCTTGTCCGGGCGGTCATAGCGTTCGGCCCACAGGACCTTGCCGCTGCCGCCGTCCACGAGCTGCACAGAAACGCGCAACCGGCCGCGGTCGCGTGCCACCGATCCCTCGAGCAGCGTCGCGACGGCGAGCTTGGTGGCCATCGTCACGGCGTCGAGCGGCGGATCGAGCCCGCGGAGGGCCTCGGACGACGAGCGCGACGTGACCGTGAGACTCTTCATGCGAGAGAACTGACCGCGCAGCTCGTCGCTCAATCCGTCGCTCAGGTGGCGCTCGGCCTCGCCGCCGAGATTGGCAAACGGCAGCACCGCGATGCTCGAGGACTCGATTTTTTCAGCTGCGCGTACCGAGTCGCCGAGCCAGCCGGCATCGCGCAGCACGAAGAAGGCGACGATGGCGCCGAGGAGGCTGATCACCGCGATGTCGGCGTGGCGCCGCCAGCCGGTCGCCCGTGGCCGCAGGGCGCCGTCGGGAGCGGTGTCGCGGTGTGGC
>CAYQAF010000465.1:0-2318 GCA_964415375.1 uncultured Alcaligenaceae bacterium | reverse complement strand
TCGCGCTGCGTCGTGACGACGGCCTCGGCGACCGCGAGCAACTGCTCCGGCCGCACGAAGCCGACGACGTCGGCGATACGCGGATAGGTCGTCGGATCGCCGTGGCTCGCGCCGAGCCCGCCGCCGACCGTCAGGTTGAACCCGACCAGCTCGCCCGCCTCGACGATCGCGATGAAGCCGAGGTCCTGCGCGAAGACGTCGACGTCGTTGATCGGCGGCACCGCGATCGCCGCCTTGAACTTGCGCGGCAGGTAGGTCGGGCCGTAGATCGGCTCGACTTCCTCGGTGCCCGCAATCCGCTCGCCGTCGAGCCAGATCTCGTGGTACGCGCGCGTCCGGGGCAGCAGGAACTCCGACAGCCGCTTCGCCCACTCGTAGGCGAGCGCGTGCGCGCGCGATTCGACCGGGTTCGCACTCGCGAGCACGTTGCGGTTGACGTCGCCGCAGGCCGCGATGGTATCGATCAGCGAGGCGTTGATCGCCGCCATCGTCGCCTTGAGGTCGGTCTTGACGATGCCGTGGAACTGGAATGCCTGGCGCGTCGTGATGCGCAGCGTGCCGTTGGCATAGCGGCGGGCGATCTCGTCGAGCGCGAGCCATTGCGCTGGCGTGCAGACGCCGCCAGGCAGCCGCGTGCGAATCATGAAGCTGTAGGCAGGCTCGAGCCTCTGCTTGCGGCGCTCCTCGCGGATGTCGCGGTCGTCCTGCTGGTAGCTGCCGTGGAACTTGATCAGGACGGTGTCGTCCTCGCGGATCGCGCCGGTCAGCGGATCGGCGAGGCTTTCGACCAGCGTGCCCCGCAGCAGCCGGCTCTCGCGCTTAATGCGCTCGACGGGAGATTGCTCGCCCATTTCAATAGACGTCCCTGAGGTAACGACGGTCGTCGGCGAGGCGGCGCACGTAGGTCTCGGCGGCCTCGCGGTCGAGCGCGCCGTGCGCTGCGACCACCTCCACGAGGGCCGCATGCACGTCGGGCGCCATGTGCTCGGAATCACCGCAGACGTACAGGTAAGCGCCGCCCTCGAGCCAGGCGAACAGTTCCGCACCGGCCTCGCGCAGCCGGTCCTGCACGTAGGAGCGTGGCGTTCGGTCGCGCGAGAACGCCAGATCCACGCGGTGCAGCAGTCCCTTGCGCGCGGCGTCCTGCCACTCGACCTGGTAGAGGAACTCGCTGTCGAAGTGACGCGCGCCGAACACGAGCCAGTTTCGACCGGTGGCGCCCTGCGCTTCGCGCTGCTGGAGGAACCCGCGGAATGGCGCTACGCCCGTGCCGGGGCCGATCATGATCACGTCGCGCGCCGGATCCGCCGGCAGACGGAAGCGCTCGTTCGCCTCGATGAAGACTCGCACCCTGGCTTCGTCTCCAGTCAGCGCCGCGAGGTGAGCGGAGGCCGCGCCCAGGCGCCGCTCGCCATCATGCTCGTAGTCTACGACGGCGATCGTCAGGTGCGCTTCCTCGCCGACCGTCGCACGGCTCGAGGCGATCGAGTAGAGCCGCGGTGCCAGCGGCCGCAGCGCCCGCACCAGCGCATCCGGCTCCCACGTCGCCGGGTAGCGCTGCAGCACGTCGACGAGCTGCAGGTTCTTGAGGGTGCTGCGCAGACGTTCCTCGTGGCCGGCCGTGAGGATCTCGGTGAGTTCGGCGCTGGCGGCACGTTGCGCATGCTGCACCAGGAAAGGCTTCGTGAGCCGCGTGATCTCGCGGCCCGGGACCAGCCATTCGCGCAAACTGCGCTGCTCGCCATCGACGACCACGGGTTCCTTGCCCGACGCACCGATCGCCGCCAGGACGGCGTCCACGACGACGGCCGGATTCTCGTGCCAGATCCCCAGCGCATCGCCGGGTTCGTACTCCAGGCCCGAACCCTCGAGCGACAGCTCGATGTGGCGCACGTCCTTCGACGCGCCGCGACCGGTGATCCGGTCGTTGGCGAGAATCGTGGCGAGGAACGGCTGCTCGCGGCTGTAGCGAGGCGTGGCCGGCACGCTGCGCAAGCGCGTCACGTTCGCGGCCGGTGCAGTGCCGAGCGCATCGCGCGCGCCGGCCACGACCTGCTCGAGCCAGGGCGTGACCAACCGCTCGTAGTCGAGGTCGCAGTCGACTCGCGGCAACAATCGCCGGGCGCCGAGGGCTGCGAGCCGCTCGTCCACCTGGCGGCCCGTCTCGCAGAACTTCGGATAGCTCGAGTCGCCGAGCGCGAGCACCGAGTACGCGAGGTTGTCGAGCGTCGGGGCACGCTTGCTGGCAAGGTGTTCGACGAAACCGCGCGCGTCGTCCGGTGGATCGCCGTCGCCGTGCGTGCTGACGACGACCGTCA
>CAYQAF010000464.1:0-2320 GCA_964415375.1 uncultured Alcaligenaceae bacterium | reverse complement strand
CGCCCGCGGGCGGCACGTCGCGGCGCTGATCGGCCTCGTCGCCGTGCTTGCCGCGACCGCGCTGCTCGCGGTCGAGGGTGCGGACATGGTCGCGTTCTCGCGCATGGTCGACCTCAAGTCCAACGGCTATCTCGAGGTGCCGATGTGGATGCCGCAGCTCCTGGTACCGGTCGGCGCCGTCCTGATGGGCCTGGCGGCGATCGTGGCGTTCGTCGCGGCGTGGCGTGCGGGACCGGCCGCCTCGGCCGCCAAGTCCGAAGCCGCCGGACTGAAATAGCGTCGCGGTGCTCTTCGCGCTGATCCTCGTCGGGCTGGTGGTCGTCCTGCTCACCGGCGTGCCGGTCTTCGCCGGGCTCACGCTCTTCGCCACCGCCATCCTGTTCGTCGCGGAGGGCAAGCTCGGGGGCCTCGGCGACCTCGTGTTCGGCAAGCTCAACACCTACCTGCTGGTGTCGATCCCGCTATTCACGCTGATGGCGCACTTCATGATCCGGGGCAAGGTCGTCGACGACCTGTTCGGCGCCGCGAACACGCTGCTGCGCCACCTGCCGGGGGGGATGGGTGTGGCCACGGTCGTCGCGTGCACGGTGTTCGCGGCGATCTCGGGATCGAGCGTCGCCACGGCGCTGACCATCGGCTCCGCGGCGATCCCGCTGATGATCCGCTACGGCTACAGCCCGAGAGTGGCGTACGGTGTGGTCGGCGGCGGCGGCACGCTCGGCATCCTCATTCCGCCGTCGGGACCCATGGTGCTGTTCGGCGTGGTCTCCGACACCTCGATCGGGGCGCTGTTCATGGCCGGCGTCGTGCCCGGCCTGATGCTCGCGCTGATCTTCTCGATCTACTGCATGACCGAGGCGAAGTTCGCCAGGCACAAGGTGAAGACCGAACCGCGCGCCACGTTCGGCGAGGCCATGCGTGCGCTGCGCAAGTCGTTCTGGGCGCTGACGCTGCCGGCCCTCGTGCTGGGCGGCATGTACCTGGGCGTGTTCACGGCCACCGAGGCCGCCGCCGCCGGCGCGCTCGGTGCGCTGGCGATCGCGGGCTTGGTCTACCGCAACCTCGGCCTGCGCGACGTCTGGGACTCGGCGATCGACGCCGCGCGCAGTTCGGCAATGCTGTTCCTGATCCTCGCCGCCGCCGCCCTGCTCGGCCACGCCCTCACCAAGCTGCGCATTCCCGCGCAGATGGTCGAGCTGGTCACGCAGTACGGCCTCACGCAGGTCGGCTTCCTGCTTGCACTGATGGTGCTGATCTTCGTGCTCGGCATGTTCCTCGAGACGATCTCGATCATCCTCATCACCACCCCGGTCGTGCTGCCCGTGCTCGCCGCGCTCAACATCAACCCGGTGTGGTACGGGGTCCTGTTGACCATCAATCTCGAGCTCGCCCTGATCACGCCGCCGGTCGGCATGAACCTGTTCGCCATCAAGGCGGTCGCGCGCGCGCCGATGGGCGAGATCATCATGGGCGTGCTGCCCTACGTCGGCCTGCTGATCCTCGGCCTGGCGCTCGTGCTCCTGTTCCCATCGATCGCGCTCTGGCTGCCGTCGACGATGAGCTACAAGTAGCGCGTCGACTTCATCGCCGCGCGGGTGCTGCGACGCTACCGCGCTCGATCAGGCTCGGCGCGAACACCGCGCGCTCTGCCACGGCCGGCGTGCTCACCTCCCCCATCGTGGCGGGCTGGTCGAGATCGCGCAGCAGACGTCCCGCGCAGGCCATGGCGATCTCCCGCACGGGCAGGCCGATCGTCGTGATCCCGGGGCCCCACCAGGCGAGCGCGGGCCCGTCGTTGAATCCCACGACGGAGACACTGCCGGGAACCGCGACACGGGACGATGCGAGCGCATCGAGCATGCCCAGCGTGATGAGCGAAGCACCCGTCACGAGCCCGGTCGGCCGCGGACGCAGCGCGAGCAGCTCGCGCGCGGCCAACCTGCCGAACGCGATGTCCCCGGGACCATGCCGGCAAAGACCGGGATCCGACGCGATCCCGGCGCGTGCCAGCGCATCGTCGTAGCCCGCGCGGCGCTCCCGGGAGGTGCCGAGCGTGAGGTCGCCACCGATGTAGCCGATGCGGCGATGCCCGCTCGCCAGCAGTCGCTCGACGGCGATGCGGATCGCCGCGCGGTCGTCGATCCCGAACCACGGCGCGGACAGCGCGTCGCAGCCGCGAATGAGCTGCACGTGCGGCACCCGCGCCAGCATCGCGATCGTCTCGCGGCGCGGTGCCGCCGAAGGCACCAGGATGAGGCCCGCCGCGCGCGCGGAAGCGAGGCTTCGCACCTGCGCCAGCTCGCGCTCGGGATCGTCGCCG
>CAYQAF010000463.1:0-2322 GCA_964415375.1 uncultured Alcaligenaceae bacterium | reverse complement strand
GGTCTTCGATTACCTGCGCCGGCACGACTTGCCCTACCACCCGCTCTGGCACGAGGGCTACGTCTCGATCGGCGACTGGCACACGACGCGCTCGCTCGCCGAGGCGGGTGACGCCGAGGCCACGCGTTTCTTCGGTCTGAAGCGCGAATGCGGTCTCCACGGGCTCGAAGGGTAGGGCAGCCGTGCGCTACTTCCCCCTGTTCGCGGATCTGCATGGCCAGCGCGCGCTCGTCGTCGGGGGCGGCGAGGTCGCCGAGCGCAAGGTGCGGTTGCTGCTCGAGGCGGGTGCGCGCGTGGAGCTGGTGGCCCCGGAGCTGACCGAGTGGCTGCGGGGCGAGGACACTGTCGACTGGCTCGCGCTCGAATTCGATCCCGCGCAGCTCGCCGGCACGACGCTGGTCGTCGCCGCGACCAGCGACCCCGCAGTCAACGCCCGGGTCGCCGCGACCGCGCGTGAGCGACACGTCCTCGTCAACGTCGTCGACGACGCCGAGCTGTCGAGCTTCATCGTGCCCGCGATCGTCGATCGCTCGCCGCTGGTGATCGCAATCTCGAGCGGCGGCGTGGCCCCCGTGCTCGCCCGGCACGTTCGCGAGCGGCTGGAATCCTTGCTCGACGAGTCGCTCGGCACGCTGGCGGGACTGCTGCAGCGCTGGCGCGAGCGAATCAAGCTCGCGCTCCCGGATCTTGCCGCGAGACGACGTTTCTACGCGACCGTCGTGCGCGGCCCGGTTGCTGCGAGCCTGCGGCGTCGCCAGACCGTAGCGGCCGAACAGGCGCTCGCGCAGTTGCTGGAACAGCCCCGGCAAGCGGTGCGCGGCTCCGTCGTGCTGGTCGGTGCAGGCCCGGGCGATCCGGGCTTGCTGACGCTGAACGCATTGCGAGCGCTGCAGGATGCGGACGTGATCCTTCACGATCGGCTCGTATCCGACGAGGTGCTCGCGCTCGCGCGGCGGGATGCCCAGAAGATCACCGTCGGCAAGGCCGCCCGTGCGCAGTCCGTGCCTCAGGAACGCATTCACCAATTGATGCTGGAGCACGCTCGCGCCGGCCGCCGGGTCGTGCGCCTGAAGGGCGGTGATCCATTCGTCTTCGGGCGGGGCGGTGAGGAACTGGAGTTTCTGGCCGCCCACGGCATTCCATTCGAGGTGGTGCCCGGCATCACCGCCGCGCTGGCCTGCGGCGCGTACGCGGGCGTGCCGCTCACGCATCGTGATCACGCGCAATCGCTGAAGTTGGTCACCGCACATTGCGGCGATTCGATCGACACGCTCGACTGGGTCGCGCTTGCGAAGGAGCGGCAGACCGTCGCGTTCTATATGGGTGTGGCGGGGCTCGCGACGATCCGTGATCGGCTGCTACGGCACGGACGCGACGCGAAGACGCCAGTCGCGATCATCGAGAACGGCTCCCGCCCGGACCAGCGCGTCACGCTTGCGACGCTCGACGCACTCGAGGATCTCGCGGCGTGCGGCGGCATCCAGTCTCCCGCGCTGCTGGTCGTTGGCGAGGTGGCTGCGCTTGCCGGCCAGCTGCACTGGTTCGGCAACGCGCCCCGCCTCTGGGAGACTCTTCGCAAGGTCGCCTGAGGCCGTCAGGGACGGGCCCAGGCAATCTCGGCGAACAACGCCCGGCCGCGGCCCGGAAAGTATCGATAAGTGCCGAACGCGAAGTCGGCCCGGTCGGCGTAGTCGCGATCGAGCGCGTTGTTCAGGCGCAGCGTCAGCGCCCAACCCGGCGCCATGCTCCAGCGACCGCGCAGGTTCAGCAGCTCATGCCCCGGATAACGGTGCGCGTTCGACGCGTCGAGCCAGTATTCACCGACGGTGAGCCATTCCGCTTCGAGCGCCAGCCGCGTGCCGGGATTCCAGCTCACGGCCGCCCGGTGGATGTCGCGCGGCGCCGTGTCGACGTCGTTGCCCTTGACGATGCTTTCGCCGCCCTCGATCGCGCGCGAGAACTCGTACTGGTGCTGCGCGAACGTCCCGGCGGCCGCGACCTCGACCGCCTCGATCGGCCGCCAGCGCAGGTCGTACTCGACGCCGCGATGCGAGGTCCGGCCATTGCTGACGTTGAAGCCGCTCGACTCGCGGAAAATGACGTCCTCCTTGCGCATCTCGAACAGCGCGATCGAGACGTCGGCCAACGCCGAGGAGGCTTTCAGGCCGATCTCGAGCGCGTCCAACCGCTCGGAGTCGAGATCCGCGGTGCGCTGGTTGCGCTGCAGCCGGTACAACTCGGTAATCTCGGGCGGACGGAATCCGACCGAGGCGGTCGTATAAGCTACGATTCCTTCGCGGAGGTCGACTGCAAGGCTGAGCT
>CAYQAF010000462.1:0-2342 GCA_964415375.1 uncultured Alcaligenaceae bacterium | reverse complement strand
ACAAGCTCCAGCACTGGCCTTCTATGATCGGATCGGCTGGTAGCCGACTCGGCTTGGGGCGAGGCGGCGGACACACGAAGACTGACATGCTATCCACCATCGTCATCACCTAGCGAGAAAGAAAGGCCCTCTGAAGAAAAGGGTTGAAGAGCGGGGCGGCCTTTTCTAGATTGGATCAACGTACGCGTTTCCTTCAGCGCCTGTCGGAAATCTTTACAAACCTCCAGGTGAGCCCCGGGGATCGGCGGGCAAGGCTTTGATAAATATCAATGTTCCCGATTGCGTATGGATTTTGCTCGCTGCGACGAGGGGCTTCGACGCAGAGCTCTTTCCCGAAAGCCCATTGAAATCGACCCAAAACGTCGGAGGTAAAACGACTATGAACCAGCCCGAAATCGTCCCCAGGGGGCGCACGCGTTCAATGCACCTCCTCTCGTTCAGCCATGGGACAGGGCGCAAGTTCCTGCGCCGGGTGCGGACAGCCTGTCTGGGACTGCTCGCGGCGGCCCTGCCTGCCGCACCTGCCGTGGCCGGCCCCGATCTGGGCTGGGGCACGCCGGAACAGTTGGCGGTGGTGCAAAGCAACCTCCACACGCACCGGAACACAATAGCCGCCTATGGCAGCGACGGCACCGCCTGGGTGTTCTACCGGGAAGACCCGATCACCAGCGGATTCGCAAAGAGCGAATGGCTGCGGTTTCGCTACAAGGGCCCCGCCAATTCAGACTGGGGCGTCCTGACGTACGCGGCGCCAATTCAAGGCACCAGCGATCCTCTCGTGTGCGTCACCGGCGGTGGACCCGTTTTCGCTGCGCTGGGTGACGGCCGGGCGATGCTGGTGTACCGGGAGTGGGCAGGACAGAGCGGAGCGAGCGGCTGCAACGGCACCGGCATCCGAGTGCTGCTGCTGGACCCCAAGCTGCCCGACCCGGTCGAGTCGTTCTTCCGTAGCAGCGTCACCTGTCCCGAAGCCCGCAATCCCCGAATCGCCACGCGCGGAAGCACGGCGCTGGTGACATGGACATGCATCCCCGATGCGACGAACGCCGGGAAGGAATCCGACTGGTGGGTCGAATCCAACTATTTTGATGGCACCAACTGGAGTGGAGCCACCACTGTGCCCGAAGCCAACAACGTCAACGGGATCGCCGGCAACACCTTGAACGGCACCTTCCACACCATCGCCAAGCACACGGTCACCCAGCCGACGGTGGTTCCCAGATTTGTATCCAACGTCTTCGTGCCCGGCACCGGGTGGAGCAGCCAAGCGGAGGTCCTGCATGAGCCGGCGGGCGACCGCGACGGCGCGATCGGGATCGTTGCCAGCGACGACGGCAGTGTCCTGGCAGGGTTCAGGATCGGCACCAGCACACATAAACAGGTACGGTACCGCGACGCCACTGGAACCTGGGGGCCAATACATGCCCTGACCTTGGCCAACAGCATCGGGTCCGGCCAGATTCAACTCGCGACCGCCCCTGGTGGGCGCTATGCCGCAGTATGGAGTTACTACCTGGGGATGGCTGACCCATTGCCATACGGTGTCGCTGGCGCGCTCCTTTTGGGAAGCGGCGGCTGGACCGATCCCGTCGACATCCTCGGAATTCGCTCGAAGGAATTCACGCCGGGGGTTGGGGGCGTCATCGGCTTCCCCAACGGCAGTTTTACCGCCCATTGGGCTTACCCTTCGGAGACGATAACCGGCATGGGCCAGTTGTTCACTGCCACCGCACCGGCGGGTTCGAGCTGCTGGCGCGCACCGCTCGACATGCAGGAGCTGGTATCGATCTCGGACCGGACGCTCGCAGCGGGCCCCACCGGCGACTTCGTCGCGTCCTGGATCGACCACAGGCTGATTCTGCTGGCGCCGCGCCAGCCGATGGGCTTGATCGCCGTCGGCCCAGACGGCACCGGCGGCAGCGATGCGTGCCTGAGCGGGGTAGATACCGTCCCGGATGCCTTCAGCTTCGGCCCAGTGGCCAACGCCACCGTCACCACCCTGGTCAGCTCCAACGCGATCACGGTGCAAGGCATCAACAGCCCGGCGGCGATCTCGATCACGGGCGGCGAGTACGCGATCAACGGCGGCGCTTTCACTGGTGACCCTGGCACGGTCAACAACGGCGACAGCGTGGTCGTCCAACTGTTCTCCTCCGACAGTCCTTCCGCTACGACCACCGCAACGCTGACCATCGGCGGGATCAGTGCCACGTTCTCGGTGGCGACCGAAGCGACGAGCGATTCGTCGGGAGGCGGCGGTGGCTGCGCTATTGGCGGTGACGGTCGATTCGACCCGACCCTGCCGGCTCTGGCGGCAGCGGGGCTGGTCTTCTTCGGCTTGC
>CAYQAF010000461.1:0-2347 GCA_964415375.1 uncultured Alcaligenaceae bacterium | reverse complement strand
CCGCTTGTGGGTCTCGCGGTAGACGATGTAGGCGCGCGCGGTGGTGAAGTGGCCGGCGCCGACGAGCGCCTGCTCGACCTGGTCCTGAATCGCCTCGATCTCCGGCGCGCGGCCCGAAAACCGGTGCGCGATCACCCGCCCGACGCGCTCGGCGATCAGTTCGGCTTGCAGCCCGCCGAACTCGCCCGTCGCGGCACCCGCCTTCGCGATCGCGCGGGCAATCTTCGCGAGATCGAACGGCGCGGTGCTGCCATCGCGCTTGAGGACCGTTTTCGGCAGCGCGGACGCCGGCACCAACACGGGTGGCTCGGCAACGAGGACGTCGTCAGGCATTGCTTCCCCATCGGCCCCTGCGGTGCGGTTGCCGCGACGGCCACAAGATGTTGTAGGTCCGCCGGAAGGTAGGCCCAAGGGCTTGAGGTGAGCAATGCCTTACCCCCGTCATTTGGAAGTCCCTTGATCGGGATCAAGAAGAAGTGGAACGGACGAGGCCGAATTGATCGCGATCGCGATGTTGCGTCGACTTCTTCCAGTCGTTTCTAGATTCTCCCAATGCCTGGGGGCAGGCCTCGTGGCCCCCGAATGCTAGGATTTCACGATGGTCTCGTTCCGGCGCCCAGCGGCTTGGTTTGCGGTCGCAGCGATGGCGGCGGTGCTCGCCGTGCCCGCGCGGAGCGTGCTGCATACCCTGGGGCACGCCGCGACCGCCGATCGCGTGGTCGCCGCGGCACTGTGCGCGTCCACGCCGCGGCCGGCCGATGCGCCGTCGCACCCCGTGCCCGCGTCGCACGCGCCGTGCGTCAGCGCGTGCTGCGCGACGGCCGCCCCCGCCGCCCCGCCGCCGGTTCCCTGCCGGCCGCTCGCGGACGCCCGCCCGGGGCCATTGGCCTTCGACAAACCCACCGCGATCGTAGCGGCATGGCGTGCGTTCCCGCCACCGGCACGCGCACCGCCGTCCGCCTGAACCGCACGCCCAAAGTGCCTCACACCGCCCCCGCCCTTGAAGGCGAGATCGGCACGCACTGCGAAGACGGCGGACGCCGGCGGCGTCCACGGCCCGAATCACCCGCCCCGCGCCAATGCGCTCTGTGCGCCGCGCCCGGCACAATTCCAGGAATCCACGATGAAGCTCCTCGCCTCCCTCCTCCTCGCGCTCGCGCTCGCCGCCGGCGCTGTTGCAACGCCCGCGACAGCCGGCGCGACCGATCCGCTGTTCGTAAACCTCACCACCGACGACCCGCACCGCGCCAACATGGGCATCTCGTTCGGCAAGAACCAACTCGAGCGGGGCCATCCGCTGACAATATTTCTCAACGACAAGGGAGTGCTCGTCGGCTCGACGGCGCACGCGGGCAAGTATGCGGAGCACCAGAAGGCGCTGGCGGATGTCGTCGCCAAGGGGGGCTCGGTCCTGATGTGCCCGATGTGCATGAAGCACTACGGCGTACGCGAGGCCGACATGTTGCCGGGCATCAAGGTCGGCAACCCCGAGCTCACCGGTGGCGCGCTGTTCCGCGACAACGGCAAGACGCTCACCTGGTAGCCGCCGCGCGGGGCCCCGTGCCCCGCGACATCCACCCCCATTGCCAAGGACTCCACCATGAAGAACCCTGCACGCCCGATCTGCGCCGGCATCCTGTCCCTATCGCTCGCACTCGCCGTCGTTCCCGCCGTCGCCTTCGCCCAGGTCGCGGTCGCCGAACCCTGGGTGCGCGGCACCGTCGCCGGCCAGCGTGCCACCGGCGCGTTCATGAAGCTCACGCCGGCCGCCGACCTGAAACTGGTCGCCGCGGCCTCGCCGGTCGCGAAGATCGTCGAGATCCACGAGATGGCGATGGACGGCGGCGTGATGAAGATGCGCGCGATTCCGAAGCTCGACCTCCCCGCGGGCAAAGCCACGGAGCTGAAGCCAGGCGGCTACCACGTGATGCTGATGGCGCTCGACCGGACGCTCGCCGAGGGCGAGACCGTGCCGATTACGCTGACGTTCGAGGATGCCGCGGGCAAGCGCCAGACGGTCGAGATCAAGGCGCCGGTCAAGCCCTTGACTGCCAACATGCGCAAGCACTGACCCGGCCTGCGGGATAATGAGCGCCGGCCATGACGGAAGCAGTTGACACCCTGGCGCGGCCAATGATCTGATTTGGCCTGACCACTTGACCAGAACGCCCCCGCGCTCGTCGCCGGGGGCGCGACGGTGGACCCACCCCCTGGAGGAAACGATGAAAGCACTGCTGCGCGGCCTCGCCGCCACCGCCCTGGTCGCCGCGTTCGGCGCCAACGCCCAGACGATCACCCTGCACGGCGCCTCGCAGTTCAACGACGACCACGCCTTCACCAAGGCGAT
>CAYQAF010000460.1:0-2350 GCA_964415375.1 uncultured Alcaligenaceae bacterium | reverse complement strand
CGAGCACGGCGTGGACGGCAAGGGCGGCCTCGCGTTGCGACTGCTGCACGCCGCCGCCCGTTGGCTACGCCATGCCGAGAAGCCTGCGGATGCGCTCCTCGGTCGCCGGGTGCGTGGAGAACAGACTCCTGACGCCGCCACCGGACAGTGGGTTGATGATCATCATCTGCGCGGTGGCGGGATGCGCCTCCGCAGCCTCGAGCGACAGACCCCTGGCATGGCGGTCGATCTTGGCCAGCGCATCGGCGAGCGCCTTCGGGTCGCCCGAGATCTCCGCGCCGCCACGGTCGGCCTCGAACTCGCGGGAGCGCGAGATCGCGAACTGGATCAGCATCGCCGCGATCGGCGCCACGATCAGGATCAGCAGCGCGAACACCGGGTTGCGGTTCTCGTCGTCGCGACCGCCGAAGAACATGCCGAAGTTCGCGAGCGTCGAGATCGCACCGGCAACCGACGCGGTGATCGTCGAGGTCAGGATGTCGCGATGCTTCACGTGCGCGAGCTCGTGCGCCATCACGCCGGCGAGCTCGCGTGCGGTCAGGACGCGGAGCAGCCCCGTGGTTGCCGCGACGGCCGCGTGCTCGGGATTGCGACCGGTCGCGAACGCGTTGGGCTGGGCTTCGTCGATCAGGTACACGCGCGGCATCGGCAGGCCCGCCTTCGCGGCGAGCTCGCGGACCATGCCGTGGAACTGCGGCGCGCTCGAAGCGTCGACCGGGCGCGCGTTGTACATGCGCAGGACCATCTTGTCGGAGAACCAGTAGGCCGCGAAGTTGGTCGCCACGCCGAAGGCGAGTGCCACCAGCATGCCCTGGGCCCCGCCGAGCGCCGCGCCCACGGCGCCGAACAGCGCGACGATGGCGGCCATCAGCAGGCCGGTCTTGACGTAGTTGCCGAAGCTCATGGTTGCGAACCCCGTTGCCGGGTTCCGTCACGTGGCCGGCGACATTGCCGGCGCGCGTTAGATGCCGGCGGTACCGCGGGATTCAATGCGTCACGCTGCCGGTGCGACGAACCGCGCGCCTGCCGCGACCAATCGCCCTGCGACGAGCGCGGACGCCGGCACCCGCCTGCCGCCCGCTCGCTGCAACTCGAGGATACGCAGCGTGCCGGCACCACAGGCCACGTCGATGCCTGCCGGGCGCGCGGCAAGCACGGTTCCCGGCGCTGCGGCCGAGGAGGTCGACGTCGGCTCGGCCTGCCACACCTTGACCACCGATCCGCCGAGCGTCGTGTAGGCGCCTGGCGTCGGGTCGAGCGCCCGGACCTGCCGGTCGATCGCCTGCGCGTCACGGGTCCAGTCGATTCGGGCGTCGCGATCGGTGATGCGCGCCGCGTAGGTTGCGCCCTCCGCCGGCTGCGGAAGGGCGGCGAGCCGCCCGTCGCGGTCGAGGCGCCGCAGCACGTCGACGATCAGCGCGGCGCCGGCCTCCGCGAGGCGCTCGTGCAGCAGCCCGCCCGTGTCCCGCAGGCCGAGCGGCACCTCTTCACGGGCGATTGTCGGACCCGTGTCGAGACCCTCGTCCATCTGCATGATCGTGACGCCGGTGCAGGCGTCGCCGGCCTCGATCGCCCGCTGGATCGGCGCCGCCCCGCGCCAGCGCGGCAGCAACGAGGCGTGAATGTTGAGGCACCCAAGGCGGGGCCAGGCGAGGACGGCAGGCGGCAGGATGAGCCCGTACGCGGCAACCACCAGCACGTCGAGCGGGCAGGCCAGCGCCTCGCCGCGGCCCTCGGGCGTCTTCAGGGTCGCCGGTTGCACCACCGGCAACCCCCTCGCGACAGCGCAAATCTTCACGGGCGAGGCGGTTAGTGCGAGGCCTCGGCCCTTCGGCTTATCGGGACGCGTCAGCACGAGCGGTATCGTGAAACCCGCGCCGGCGATCGCCTCGAGCGCACGCTGCGCGAACTCCGGAGTGCCCGCGAACCCGACGAGCAAAGTCATAGACGAGAGTAATTACTCACCAACACGAGCCCGTCCATGCCGTTCCACGCCTAGCCCGCAAGCCGGCGCTTCTTCTTGAACCTGCCGGCAAGCCGGGCCCGCTTCAGCGGCGAGAGGTAGTCGACAAAGACCTTGCCCAGTAGATGGTCCATTTCATGCTGTATGCACACCGCAAGGAGGCCGTCCGTGGCGAGCTCGAAGGTCTCGCCGCGCTCGTTTTGCGCCCGCACGCGGATGTCCGCGGCGCGGGTCACCTTGTCGTAATACCCGGGGACGGAGAGGCATCCCTCTTCGCATTCGGCTTCGCCCTCGGCCAGGAGGAGTTCGGGATTGACGAATACCCGGAGCTGGTCGCGGGTCTCGGAGATGTCGATGACGATCACCCGCTTGTGCACGTCGACCTGG
>CAYQAF010000459.1:0-2353 GCA_964415375.1 uncultured Alcaligenaceae bacterium | reverse complement strand
CCGTATTCCATGCCGAGCTTGAACTCGTACTTCTTGAAGAAGGCGTCGAATTGCTCGGGCCCGAGCGTGCCGAGCGCGTGGATCGCGTCGGTCGCCGGGTCGTGCTCGAGCACGATCGCGGCGAGCGGCTGCGGCGCGGGCCCCGAGACCACGCGCGCGCCGGCCGACGGGTCGTAGACGCTGTGGTCGGCGCAGCAGTGGATCACCGACCCGGCCGAGGTCGCCGACTGGTCCTTCTGGTAGCGGATGAACGAGACGTCGCGGGTCGGGTAGGCGAGCTTGTGCGCGCAGATCGCCGAGAACGCGACGATGCCGCGCTCGGGCCCCACGCCGCCGTTCCAGGCGTAGGCCGCGCCGTCCTCGCGCTTCAGGCTCACGGCACCGGACGCGACGCGCGGCAGGCGCAGCAGGAAACAGGGCGTCGAGGCGTACGGGTAGTGGAACACGTAGTTGGTCTCGACCGCGAGCGAGCGAGCGCGGATCGGCTCTCCCTTCGCATCGACGAGCCGCGAGCGGGCATACAGGCGCGGCGGCGTGTTCGCGAACGCGCCCTGCATGCAAGCTAGCGATGCCGCGCTACCCAGCAGCGCGCACGAACCCAGGAACGAACGTCGCTTCATCGTAGCCAAGCCTTCGGGAAATGATCGCGAAATTCCAGCGACGCTTGCCTGCCGTCAAGACTGAACATGCGGACGTACCGGTGCCGTTGCGCCACACGATCCTGACCATGCCAGGGCTATGCGCCCAGGAACTCGCGCAGGTGCTCGGCGACGCTGCGGCCGAGCGCCGAGAGGGCGTAGCCGCCCTCGAGCGAGGAGACGATGCGCCCGTCGCAGTGGCGCCGCGCGACGCCCATCAGCTCGCGCGTCACCCACGCGTAGTCGGCCTCGGTGAGCTTGAGGCCGGCGAGCGGGTCCTCGCGGTGCGCGTCGAACCCCGCCGAGATGAACACGAGCTGCGGGCGATGCGCGTCCAGCGCCGGCATCCAGCGCTCGGTCACGGCGGCGCGGAATTCCTCGCTGCCGCTGCCTTCGGTGAGCGGCACGTTGACCATGTTGGGTCCCTGCGGGTGGTCGCCCGAGTACGGGTAGAGCGGATGCTGGAACGTGGAGGCCATCAGCACCCGGGGATCGTCCGCAAAAATGTCCTCGGTGCCGTTGCCGTGATGGACGTCGAAGTCGATCACCGCGACGCGCGACAGGCCGTGGTGCTCGAGCGCGTGCGCGATGCCGACGGCGATGTTGTTGTAGAGGCAGAAGCCCATCGCACGCCGCCGTTCGGCGTGGTGGCCCGGCGGCCGCACGGCGCAGAACGCGGTCTTGCACTCACCGGACATCACGAGGTCGACCGCGAGCGCGACCGCGCCGGCCGCGTGCCTCGCGGCGACGAGCGAGTGCGGGTTGAGCGCGGTGTCCGGGTCGAGGTAGTGCAGCCCGCTCTCCGGGACGGCGCCTTCGATCTCGTCGATGTAGGCGGCGCTGTGCACGCGCGCGACCTGCTCGCGCGTCGCGGCCGGTGCCGTGTAGTGGTGCAAATAGGGATCGAGGCCGGCGGCGATCAGGCGATCGCCGATCGCGGCGAGGCGCTCCGGGCACTCGGGGTGATACGGCCCCATCTCGTGGAGCATGAACGACGGATGGGTGATGTAGGCGGTGAGCACGTCGCTCGTCGTCTTGGTTGCGGGTCGTGGTTGCGGGGGACCGGCGGGCAGCCGCTGAACGGAGTTTAACCTGCGCCCGCCGGTGCTGACGAGCGGTCGACCGCACGCTAGAGTGCCCTCTCGACGGGCCCGGCGCGGGTCCGCACGCCCCGATTCATCCGTCCCCGACCTCCCCGTGACCGTCCGCCCGGCCTCTTCCAGTGTGCCCACCTCGACGCGGCTCGCCGCGGCGCTCTCGCAGCTCTCGCGCATCATCGTCGGCAAGGAAGGCCCGATCGAGCTCGCGCTCGCGTGCCTCCTCGCGCGCGGCCACTTGCTGATCGAGGACATCCCGGGCGTGGGCAAGTCGACCCTCGCCCACGCGCTCGCGGCCACGCTCGGCCTGCGCTACTCGCGCATCCAGTTCACGAGCGACCTCCTGCCGGCGGACGTGCTCGGCGTGTCGATCTTCGACAGCGCGGCGCAGGTGTTCCGCTTCCACGCCGGACCGATCTTCAACGCCGTCGTGCTGGCCGACGAGATCAACCGGGCGCCGCCCAAGACGCAGAGCGCGCTGCTCGAGGCGATGGAGGAGCGGCAGGTGTCGCAGGACGGCGAGACCCGCAAGCTCCCCGAGCCGTTCTTCGTCATCGCGACGCAGAACCCGGTCGAGCAGATCGGCGCCAATCCGCTGCCGGAATCCCAGCTCGACCG
>CAYQAF010000458.1:0-2357 GCA_964415375.1 uncultured Alcaligenaceae bacterium | reverse complement strand
TCGCGTAGTACTTGACCGGCACGGCCTTGACGTTGACCTGCTCCACCGGCGTGGCACCGCATTCGAAGGGCTCGAGCTTCAGCGCGGTGGGCACAGGCTTTGGCCCCACGACCTTGTTGAGCCACAGCGTGAGGGCCACGAACCCCAGGATCGCGAGCAGGTAGACGAGGAAAGAGAGGTATGCGTTCATGCGGTCCGTGACGCCCCCCGGCGCCCCCGGACTATAGGCAACCGCGGGCGATTGCGTGATCCACGGAAATTACTTACTCGGTGCGCGCGGTCAGGTCCGGGGCGGAATCGACGTGCGCAGGTCGGCCGACTGGCCGGCAAGTTCCTGCAGCGCCCGCAGCACGTCGCTGCGGCTGATCTGGCCCACGAGCCGCGCGTCCTCGGTCACCGGGTAGCGCCGGTACTCGCGTTCGGCGAACAACTGCGCCACTTCGACGATCGGCATGTCGGCGTCGATCGTCGCGACCGGGGCGTGCATGTACTCCTCGACCCGGCCGCCCCATTCGCCGTAGTAGCCGGCCGTGAGCGCGATCCGCATGCAGTCCTTCTCCGACAGCATGCCGACCAGCGTGCCGAACCGGTCGAGCACCGGCGCGCCGGAAATCTGCTTCTCGACGAAGATGCCGATCGCGTGCAGGACGTCCATCTCGGGTGCCAGCACGACGAGGTTCCTCGCCATGTAGTCCCGTGCCTTGGCGGCGCGCTTGAGCGTCATGATCCAGGTCCTCCGCCAGCGGCGGCCAGCCGTTCCAGTTCGCGCCGGCGGCGTGGGCAGGGCGCCTCGCAGCTGCAGTCCTTCTCGATGCCGAACTTGCGCAGCCCGCCGCAACTGCCGCGGAGCGGCTCGCGGCCGAGCAGTACGCCGAGCGCCAGGCCCGCGAAGGCGAGGCCGAAGACCAGCAGCGTGGCGAGGAAGGTGCTCAAGGGCTAGATCCCGAAATCGTCCATCAGGATGTTGCCGCGTTCGACGCCGAGGTCCTCGAGCATGCCGATGACCGCGTTCGTCATGAGCGGCGGGCCGCATAGATAATACTCGCAGGACTCGGGCGTGGGGTGCTGCTTCAGGTACTCGTCGTGCAGCACCTTGTGGATGAATCCGGTGTGGCCGGTCCACTGGTCCTCCGGCTGCGGGTCCGAGAGCGCCACGTGCCAGCGGAAGTTGGCATGCTCGGCCTGCAGCCGGTCGAAGTCGTCCTGGTAGAAGATCTCGCGCTTGCTGCGCGCGCCGTACCAGAACGTGATCTTGCGCTGGCTCCCGAGCCGGACGAGCTGATCGAAGATGTGCGAACGCATCGGCGCCATGCCCGCGCCACCGCCGACGAAGACCATCTCGGCCTCCGTCTCGCGGGCGAAGAACTCGCCGAACGGGCCGGAGACGGTGACCGTGTCACCGGGCTTCAGCCCGAAGATGTAGGACGACATCACGCCGGGCGGCGCCGACTCCTCCGCGCTCGGCGCAGGCGTGGCGATGCGCACGTTCAGCATGATGATTTCTTTCTCGAGCGGGAAGCTCGCCATTGAGTAGGCGCGCGAGACCGGCTCCTTGACGTCCGAGGTGTAGCGCCAGAGGTTGTAGCGGTCCCAGTCCGGCCGGTATTCCGGGGCGATGTCGAAGTCCCGGAAGCTCAGGCGGTGCGGCGGGCACTCGATGACGATGTAGCCGCCGGCGCGAAAATCGAGCGTCTCGCCCTGCGGCAGCTCGAGCACCAACTCCTTGATGAAGGTGGCGACGCTCTCGTTCGAGCGCACTTTGCACAGCCACTTGCGCACGCCGAAGACCTCGCGCGGCACCTCGACTTTCATCGGCTGCTTGACGGCGACCTGGCAGGCCAATCGCGTGCCGGCCAGCGCCTCGCGCTTGGTGACGTGCGACGACTCGGTGGGCAGCAGCGAGCCGCCGCCCTCGAGCACCTTGACCTTGCACTGCCCGCAGGTGCCGCCGCCGCCGCAGGCCGAAGACACGTACAGCCCGGCGTCCGCGAGCGCCCCGATCAGCTTGCCGCCGACCGGGGCCTCGAGCGTGCGCTGCTCGTTCACGACGATCGCGACGCTGCCCTGCGCAACCAGCTTGCTCCGCGCGAACAGGATCACGCCGACCAGCGTCAGCACGATCGCGGTGAAGAGGACGACGCCGAGGATGATTTCGATCATGGGCGTGCGCGCGGCGGCCTCAGAGCTGGATCCCGGAGAACGCCATGAACACCATGGCCATCAGCCCGGCGGCGATGAACGTGATGCCGAGGCCCTGCAGCCCGGCCGGCACGTCGCTGTACTTGAGTTTCTCGCGAATCCCCGCCAGCAGCACGATCGCGAGCGCCCAGCCCGCGCCGCTCGCGAGGCCGTAGACG
>CAYQAF010000457.1:0-2371 GCA_964415375.1 uncultured Alcaligenaceae bacterium | reverse complement strand
GAACGGCAAGACGATCGAGGCGTGGCAGTGCCGCGTATCGGGATACGTGCCTCCGCTCGCCCCCGGCCGGAAGCCGAAGCCGACGTCGACGTCCTGACGGGCGGGTCGACCCGACGCCGTCACGACCATGACATCGGCACCCCGCGCTGACTTTCTGCGTGCGGGAGGCCAAGCGACTCCGACGGCAGACCCATCGCGACGCCCAGCAGCTGCGTGACGAGCAGCGTGCGGACTGCAGGGGCAGGCTCGGCGGCCTGCGCCGCATCGAAGCGCAGGTGGCAATGCGGGCAGGCGGTGCAGATCGCCTCGGCACCCGACTCCCGCGCATCGACGATCTTGGCGCGCGTCATGCGCCCGGACAGCGGCGCATTGGCCTCGTGCGAAGGGTCGCCGCAGCAGTCGAGGCGGCGGGGCCACTCGACCGGAATCGCCCCGGTCGCACGGATCAGCGACTCGAAAATCGTCGGTGCGATCGGGTTGTCGATGCCCGTCACCTCGCTGGGACGCAACGCGTGGCAGCCGTATTGCGCGGCGAGGCGCAGGTCGGTGCGCGGCGCGCGAACCGCCGCTTTCAGTGCATCGACCCCGACCTCGCGGGCGAGCAACGGCAGCACGTGCTGCACCCTCGCGCGTCCCGACCAGACGAGGCCGTCGTCGGCGAGCGATCGCGAGACGCGCGCGCGGAGCGCCGCGTCCTCGGTCATCATGCGGATCGCGTGCCGCAGCGTGCCGAAGCAGCACATGCACGGCGTGAGGACGTCGAGCGCGTGGCGCTCGGCAAGCGCGAGGTTGCGGGTCGCGGCGACGACGAAGGCGTCGCGGTCGTAGTTCCGGGCCGGGTAGCCGCAGCACTGGAATTCCAGATCGACCAGCTTGATGCCCAAGTGGCCGAGCACGGCGCGCGTCGACATCGCGTAGGCCGGAAGGCCGGACGGGATCTTGCAGCCGAGGAACAGCGCGTACTTCATGATTGCTCCGCCACGTTCCTGACGGTGGCGAGCCGCCGTACCGACAACGCGCGCAGTTCGCACATGATGTCGGCCACACGTATGCCTTCCGGGCATTGCTCCTGGCACTGGTAGCAGGTCGCGCAATCCCAGACCATGCGCGAGCCGAGGGCGAGGTCGGGCAGGCCCAGGCGCAACAGGTTCATCACTTTCTGCGGCGTGAGGTCGACGCCCTGGTCGGCTGCGTTGCGGGGGTCGGCGTTCATCGCGTGGGCCACGACCGGGCAGACGTTCGTGCAGGTCTGGCACTGCACGCAGCGGGAGAACGTGCGGCGGTCGAACGCGAGCGGAGCGCGCGACGCATCGATGACGTCCAGCGCGGCCCGATCGCCGGCGTTGGCCAGTGACTCCGCCCACGCGATCGCGGCACGTTCGCGCACCCACGCGGCGGGTGCCGGCAGCCCGGCGGCGTCGAGGTCGCTGCGGCCCGCGTCCCACAGATCGGCCAGGTCGAGACCGACGGGGCAGTGGCGGGTGCAGCGTCCGCAGTCGGTGCACAGGAAGGCGCCGTCGGCGGCGCGGCGAGCGTCGGCCAGGGCGCGAGCATCCCTGCGCATCGCCTCCCGCAGCCGCGGACTGGTTGCCTCGCGCGTGGCGACGAGCTTGTGCGAAGGCAGCAGATACCGATTGTCGAGGTGGCGCGCCAACGTCGCGACCGAGCAGTCGAGATCGCACATTCCGCAACGGACGCAGGCGTCGAGCGAGAGTGCGCGTCGCGTCGCTCGCGCGGCGAGCGGCAGCGGCCGCGCCGGCGCTGTGCCGTGGCGCGCTGCCGCATCGAGTAGCAGGCTGAACGGCGCGGCCAGCACGTGGAGGAAGGTGGTGAACGGCAGCAGCGCGAGGCCCGCGAAGCACGCGAGCAGGTGCAGATGCAGCAACCAGGCATCGGCGCTCACCGCGTCGAGCGTGCCTGCCACCGGTGCGATCATCTTCGCCAGGGGCCAGGACACGAACGCGGAGGCGGGCTTCGCGTGACACGACGCGCAGGCCTCCTCGTGCAGCCGGCGGCCTGCCGCGGTGACGTCGGCGGCGACAGTGTCGGTGTGCACATCGAACGCGACGCCGAACTCGCGCGCCCAGAGCGCGCGCAGCGACGCGAGTGCGTTGGGATCGGCCGTCCCGGCAAACGCGTCGGTCATGCGGTGGAACGCACGCGGCGACGCGATCTTGTGGGCCTCGAGCAGGAATCCGCTGGCGAGAACGATGCCGAGCAGCGCGGCGAACAGGGCCGCGCGCGGGCGGTGCGGCAGACCCATGCGCGACCGCGCGCGCCAGCGTGCGACAACGAGCACGACCAGCCCGCCCAGCACCATGGCGCCGAGGAGGTTGCGCACGAACAGCCACGGCTCGAGTGTCGGCTGGTA
>CAYQAF010000456.1:0-2374 GCA_964415375.1 uncultured Alcaligenaceae bacterium | reverse complement strand
ACTGCCACGCGACGAGGTCGCGGCTCTCGCGGTCGAGCGTGTGCGCGTACTTCATCGTGATCGTGGTGGCCGCGGTCGCGAGGGGCGAGTCGACGAACACGTTGAGCGACGGCACGCGTTCCTGTTTCGCGAGGTCGGCCAGCACGTGGAGTACCTCCTGCGTGCGGCCGACGGCGAATGCCGGGATGACCACATTGCCCCGGGGCAGCACGCGCGACAGCACCGCGGAGAACTCGTCGTAGGTCTCCGCGAGCGTCTTGTGCAGCCGATTTCCGTACGTCGACTCGACGATCAGGGCGTCGGCCTCCGCGACCGGGGTCGGATCGGGAAGCACCGGGCGACCCGGCTGCCCGAGGTCGCCGGAGCACACCAGCTTGAACGGCTTCGACCCGCCGCCCCGCTCGATCCAGATCTCGACGATCGACGAGCCCAGGATGTGGCCTGCGTCCCTGAGACACGCGGTGATGCCGGGCGCGGGAGAGAACACGGTGCCGTAACCCACCGGCTCGAGCAGCCGCAGCGCCTCGTGCGCGTCCTTGATCGTGTAGAGCGGCTCCTCATCCCTCTCGTCGCCGGCGTTGCGCCTGCCGCGACGCGCCTCCCGCTCTCGAGCCCACTCGGCATCCTTTTCCTGGATGAAGGCCGAGTCCGGCAGCATCACGCCGAGCAGGTCGGCCGTCGCCGGCGTCGCGTACACCGGTCCGCGGTAGCCAAGCCGCGCGAGCCTCGGCAGCAGCCCCGTGTGATCGATGTGGGCGTGCGTCGCGATGACGAAATCGACGTCGCGGTCGCTGCGCGACAGCGCCGCCCGGTTGCGCTCGTCGGCATCGCGGCCGCCCTGCACGAGCCCGCAATCGACCAGGAAGCGGCGCCCGAGTGCCTCGACCTCGAAGCACGAGCCGGTGACTTCGCCGGAAGCGCCGCGGAACGTCAGGGTGAGTGTCATGGAGGCGGGAGACCTCGCAGCGTGCGCAAGTGGAGACGCAGGCACAGAAATGTAGTCGGCATCCGGTGTCGCCTTGGCCCGAGAACCATTATGCTATGCGAAAGACCCCGCAGGCTTCGCGGCCGGCGGAACAATAACGAGAATCAATTCCCTACCCACGGAGGAAAGTTTGGATTCCCGACACATCGCGTTCGCGGCCGCGCTTGCGGCCGCCACTGCGCCCGCCCTCGCGCAGGCGCCCGATCCCAACCTCGGCCGCAATCTCGCTGCCACCTGTGCGAACTGCCACGGCACGAACGGCGTGTCGCAGGGGGTCGTCGCATCGCTCGCGGGCGTGCCGAAAGCCGACATCGTCGACAAGATGAACGCGTTCCGCGACGGCAAGCGCCCCGCCACGATCATGCACCAGCTCGCCAAGGGCTACACGCCCGAGCAGGTCGAGCTGCTCGCCGCGTGGTTCGCGGCGCAGAAGCGCTAACCCCGCCGAGGAGCGAGCGATGAACATGCAGCGACGGGATTTCCTCAAGGCGGCTGGAGCCGCCGGGGCGGCAGGCGCGATGGCCGGATGCGCCTCGATGCCGGGCGGCGCATCCGCCGGCAAGGTAGTCGTGGTCGGCGGCGGCTACGGCGGCGCCACGGCCGCCAAGTACATACGCATGTGGAGCGGAGGCCGCGTCGACGTCACGCTGGTCGAACCCAACGAAAGCTTCGTCTCCTGCCCGCTGTCGAACCTCGTACTCGGCGGCAGCAAGACGATCGCCGACGTCACGGTGCCGTACAGCGGGCTCGTGAAGAACCACGGCGTCAACCTCGTCCGCGACGTCGCCACCGCGATCGACACCGAGAAGCGCGTCGTGCGCGTCGCGAGCGGCGCGTCGCTGCCCTACGACCGTCTCGTGCTCTCGCCCGGCATCGACTTCATGTCGGTGGCGGGCATGAACAGCGTCGAGGCGATGGACAACATCCTGCACGCGTGGAAGGCCGGGCCACAGACCGTCGCGCTGCGACGTCAGCTCGAGGCGATGCCGGACGGCGGCGTCTACGCGATCGTGATCCCGGTCGCACCCTATCGCTGCCCGCCGGGCCCCTACGAGCGCGCCTGCCAGGTCGCCTGGTACTTCAAGCGCGCGAAGCCGAAGTCCAAGGTGCTGATCCTCGACGGCAACCCGGACGTCACCTCGAAGGCCGGCCTGTTCAAGAAGGCGTGGAACGAGGACTACAAGGGCCTCGTCGAGTACCGCAACAACCACGTCGCGACGGGCGTCGACGCGAAGACGAAGACGGTGAAATTCGAGACCGCCGACGACGTCCGCGCCGACGTGCTCAACTTCATCCCGCCACAGTCGGCGGGGGACATCGCGCGGCAGGCGGGGGTGATCACCGCGAACAACCGCTGGTGCGAGGTCGACTTCCTCACCTTCGAGTCTA
>CAYQAF010000455.1:0-2377 GCA_964415375.1 uncultured Alcaligenaceae bacterium | reverse complement strand
AATGCCAGTGCACGCGCTGCACGTAGGCGCGCGTCTCGTTGTACGGGATGTTCTCGACCCAGACGTCCGCTTCCATCGGCGCGGACGGCAGCCAGCGTCGTGCAGCACCCGGCCCGGCGTTGTAGCCGGCGATCGCGATCGGCCACTGGCCGTCAGCCCGGTCGAGCAGTCCGCGCAGATAGGTGGAGCCAAGCTTCACGTTCACGGACGGAGTCAGCAGGTCGCCGAGTGAAGGCCGCGCGAGCCCCGCGGAGGCGGCCGTACGGCGCGCGGTTTCGGGCAGCAGCTGCATCAAGCCGGTCGCGCCGGCGCTCGAGCGGGCGTCGGTGCGGAACAGGCTCTCCTGGCGGATCACCGCGTAGATCAACTCCTCGGGCAGCCCCGTGGCCCGCGCCGCCTTGCGCACCTCGGCGTCGAACGGCCTTGGGTACAGCAACTCATAGTCGTTGAAGATGCCGAGCTTGGCCGCCGTCGCAATGGCCTGCAGGTGCCAACCCCAGCCCGAGGCCAGCCGTACGGCTTGCGCCTGCAGCTCCGGCGCGAGCACATCCGTCGCCACGCGCCACTCCAGGTTCGCCTCGCTCTGCAGGTCCGCCAGGATCAGTTCACGTGTCCGCACGAGTCCCGGTTCGGCAGCAATACGTTGCAGCGTGGCGGCATCGCGCGGTATCGGCTGCAGCGACGGCGTGAAGCGCTGGCCGAGCCGCGCCGCGGATAGCGCTGCGTACCAGTTGTCGGTCGGCAGCACGGCCGCATACCCGCGGCTGGCGGCCTCGCGATCGCCGAGTTGCTCGGCGGCGCGCGCGTCCCAGTAGCGCCAGCGGTTCTGGTTGCGCAACGTCTCGGGCATCTCGGCAAGCGCCCGCTGCACCAGCGACCAGTCGCCGACCCACAGCGCGGCACGCACGCGCCACTCGTGTCCGCGCTCGTCGAGGTCGTCGGGGTGCACTTTTGCGAAGAATTCCAACGTGCGCGGATGGCGACTCCACGCGAAGGGCAACGCGACGGCCAGCGCGAACGGGCTCGCGGCGCGCTCGTCGAACCCGCGCGCCTGGACCAGTGCCGGGAACCGGGCGGCTGCGGCCTCCGCATCGGCACGCGCCGCACGCGACCAGCCATCGAGCAGCGCGGGCGTCTCGACGGTGCGCGTGGGCGCGACGATCAGGGCGTCGATCGCGGTTCGCGGCTGCTCGATCAAGGCGGCCCATTGGTTGATCGGTGCCGCCTGCGCGTCCGGCAGCGAACGCGCGAGGAAACGTGCCAGCCCTGCTTCGCCCGCACCGAGGGCGAGGCGGGCCCGCTTCTCGACCAGCGTTGGTGTCAGCAACGACTGTCCGCGTAACCAGTCGATGACTGGGTCGCAGGCGGGCGGCAGGTTGCCTGGGTTCAGGTACATGGCCGTAGCGGATGCCTCGAGGCCCGCAGTACGCCCGAGTGCGACGCGGGCTGCGAGGGCGTTGCAACGGGCCGCCACCGTGTCGTCGAGGTCCTCGCGATAGGCGGCGAGGTAGGCGTCCCACTGCTTGCGCAGCGCGAGTTCCATCAACCAGCTGCGGCGCAACGAACGCGCGACCGGCTGGTCGCCGTTGGCTGCCAGGAATGCCGCGATGTCCGCGGCGGCTGCCGGATCCGTGAGCCGGCGCTGCAGGCGCGCGGCCTGCAGGTACGGGTAGAGCGGGTAGTTGCGCAGGGCGTCACTGTCCGCGACCGCGATGCCGGGGGCCGTCGTGGCGACGGCGGCGTAGGCCGACTGGAATTCGCGGCGGGCTGCGGCGTTCGGATCCGCGTGGACCGGTTCGGCAGACAGGATCAGGAGCAGGGCGGCGAATCGGAACAAGGGCATCAGACGCATCCCGACAGTCTACCGACAGGTCTGCATCCAGCGGTGACCCACAGGCAGGCTGCTTCGAGTGGCGCCGGTGGGTCCAGTGTCAGACGTCGGTAAGTTCATGATTCGTAACAGTTCGATGCCTGCCAGAATTGGATTCCGCAAATCCGACAGATCCGACCACCGGCACCTCTCGGAAAGCACGGTTAACAATTCTGTTGCGGTGCCGCAAACTGCGGGGTACGCCCGCGTGGACTCAAACGAAGGGAGATGTCCCCATGCTCTATTCCGGACCCGCTTTCAGCGCCACGGCGCTGGACGACGGCATCGTCGAACTCAAATTCGATCTCACGGGAGATTCGGTCAACAAGCTGAGCGCGGCCGCGCTCAAGGACTTCGACGCGGCCACCCAGGCCATCGCGAAGGACAAGTCGGTCAAGGGCGTGATCGTCACGTCAGGCAAGCCGGTGTTCATCGTCGGCGCCGACATCACTGAGTTCACGGCCATGTTTGCCGCGGGCGAGGAAGCGATCGCGAAGAACGTGCTCG
>CAYQAF010000454.1:0-2404 GCA_964415375.1 uncultured Alcaligenaceae bacterium | reverse complement strand
ACTACGGCGAGGAAATCGGCCAGATCGGCGAGAAGCCCGACGAGATGATCCGCAACCCGATGCCCTGGAGTTCGGCCGTGCATGGCGGTTTCACGGGAGCCAACCGCCCGTGGGAACCGCTGCAGCCGGGGCACGCGACCCGCAACGTCGCCGTGCAGGACGCCGATCCGGCGTCGCTGCTCAACCACTATCGACGACTGATCCGGCTGCGACAGGCGGAGCCGGCGCTGTCGCGCGGCAGCTTCCGCTCGATCGAGACCGGGCGCGACGATGTGATCGCCTGGGAACGCGCCGTTGAAGGTCGACGGTTGATCGTGGTTGCCAACCTTGCGGACGAGGCCATTGCGGATTTCCCGGTTGCGGCGACCGATGGTGCGGCCATCGCCGCAGAGTTGCTGCACGCGACGCCGGTCGCGGCCGGTGCAGCCACGCTCGAGGCGCACCGGCTGCACGTCTTTTCGACGCACCCGTGAGCCTCACGGGCCAGATCGCGGTGTTCCTCGCGGCCACCGTCATTGCGGTGCCGCTGTTCCGTCGCTTCAAGCTCAGCTCCGTGCTCGGCTACCTGGCCGCCGGCATGGTGATCGGGCCCTGGGGACTCGGGCTCTTCGACGACGTCGAGAGCGTGCTGCATCTCGCCGAGTTCGGCGTCGTGCTGCTGCTGTTCGTGATCGGACTCGAGCTGCAACCGTCACGGCTCTGGGTGCTGCGTCACTCGGTGTTCGGTGCTGGCGCGGTCCAGGTGGCACTCACGACGGCCGTCCTGGCGGCGGCCATGCTGGCGCTGGGCACGCCCTGGGCTGCGGCGCTCGTCATTGCGTTCGCGCTGTCGCTGTCGTCGACCGCGCTCGTGCTGCAGGTGCTCGCCGAGCGCGGTGAACTCACGGCCCGCCACGGCCGCGCCAGCTTCGCGATCCTGCTGTTCCAGGACCTTGCGATCATGCCGGCGCTGGTGCTGCTGCCTCTGCTCGCCGGCCAGGCGGACAACCAGGTCGACTGGCGCGCGATCGCGCTGCCGGTCGCTGCCATATGCGTCGTCGTCGTGGCCGGGCGCTTCCTGCTGCGACCGGTGCTGCGCGTCGTCGCGGCGACGCGCGTCCAGGAAGCGTTCACGGCCGCCGCGCTGCTGGTGGTCGTGGGCACGGCGCTGCTCTTCGAGTCCGCCGGCCTCTCGATGGCCCTCGGCGCTTTCATCGCCGGCGTGCTGCTCGCCGACAGCGAGTATCGCCACGAGCTCGAAGCCGACATCGAGCCGTTCAAGGGCCTGCTGCTTGGCCTGTTCTTCATCGCCGTCGGCATGACGGCCAACCTCGACGTGCTGGTCGACAGGCCGCTCGTGATCGCTGGCCTCACGCTCGGTTACCTGGTGCTCAAGGCGCTCGCCGTGTGGATCGGGGCGCGCCTGACGCGCCACGATCAGCCGACTGCGTGGCGCATGGGCGTCTCGCTCGCGGGCGGCGGCGAGTTCGCGTTCGTGCTGTTCTCGCTGGCCGCCGGCGATGGCCTGCTGCCGCGCGCGACCGTCGACCTGCTGGTGCTCGTGGTCACGCTGTCGATGGTGCTCTCGCCGCTGTTGATCGGCGCGGCCGACAGGCTTGCGCGACGATTGCGGCCAGCGAACGTGCCGCCCGCCTACGACCGGATCGAGCCCGAGGAGCCGCGCGTGCTGATCGCCGGCTTCGGCCGGTTCGGCCAGATCGTGGCGCGCGTGCTGCGAGCGCGGCAGATCCGCTTCACGGCGCTCGAGGTGAGCCAGGCGCAGGTCGACTTCGTGCGGCGCTTCGGCAACAAGCTCTATTACGGCGATGCGTCGCGCCTCGAGATGCTGCGCGCAGCCGGCGCCGAGCACGCGCAGCTGCTCGTGCTCGCGATCGACGACGTCGAGGCGTCGGTGCGGGCCGCGGAACTCGCGCGCCGGCATTTTCCACGGCTGCGCGTACTCGCAAGGGCCCGCAATCGCCAGCACGCCTTCCGGCTGATGGAGGCCGGCGTCTCCGACATCTGGCGTGAGACCCTGGCTTCGAGTCTCGAGGTCGCCGAAGCCGCCCTCGTCGCCCTCGGCACGCCTCGCGACGCGGCGGCCAGCCAGGTGCGCAAGTTCCGCGCGCACGACGAGGCCACGCTCCGCGCCCAGGCCGCCGTCAAGGACGACGAAACCAAGCTCATCGCCACGGCGCAGGCGTCGGCCCAGCAGCTCGAGAAACTGTTCGACGCGGACAACACCTGACTGACGAGGATCGCGACATGAAACGTTTGCTCACCGGACTGCTCGCACTCGCGTTGCCAACGGTCGGCGCGACCGCCACCGCGACCGGACCTGCGGGCTCGTCGCTCGAGGTCGCGGCCGCGGCCCGCTTTGCCGCGCTCGCGCTCGAATGCGTGCACCGCGAGTACCCGAACAAGA
>CAYQAF010000453.1:0-2418 GCA_964415375.1 uncultured Alcaligenaceae bacterium | reverse complement strand
ACGGCCGTGCCGAAGGCGAAGGTCCGGTCCTTGCCGACGTAGTAGTACGAGCAGGTGTGGCAGCACTCGACCGTGCCGTTCTGGACGACGTCGAGCGCCTGTCCTCCCGGGGCGATTTCGCCGCTGGCGAAGACCTGGATCTGGAACTTGCCGCCGGTCATCGCCGAGACGCGCTTGGCCAGCACCTCCGCGCCGCCGTAGATGGTGTCGAGACTCTTGGGAAAGCTCGACGTGATCCGCCACTTGACGCCCGGCTGCGACTGCGCGATCGCGGGCGCGGATCCCGCGGCCAGGATGCCGGCCAAGCCGGCGTTCTTGATGAAGGAACGGCGTTCCATGGACTTCCTCTCCTCTCTCCCCCGGAACACGCCGGGTATCGGTGCCGGTCGCGGACTCTCGCGCGACCTGGCGATGAGCGAATGCGGGATTGTGCCGACGCAGGGCCGTGCCGGGCATTGATCCAGGTCGAAAGTCGGCGGTCGGCGACAGTGTAGACGGAAACCCGTTCAGGACGACAGCTTGCGCACCGCGCTGAACAGGGCCCACGACCATCCGGCCTGACGCTCGAGCATCTGGGTGAAGCGCACCAGATAGCGGGCACTGCCCGTGTCGAGTTCGACCATCGCGCCGTGGGCGAGCTTGTCGTCCGGGCCGACCAGGCTGCGCTGTGCCGACTGGCGATTGTCGCTGTGGGCGGGGATGTACAGGCCGAAGAACGGCCGCTCGGCGCCCGCGCGACCGTCGTCCGCGGGCGCGCTCCAAGTGCGCATCAGCACGCGCACCAGCTTGCGCGCGACGATCTCGACGCCCACCGTGACCTCCTCCGCCTGGCTCCGCTGCATGCGGCGCACAACGCCGAGCAACCAGGTCTCGCCATCACGGATCGCGAGCAGCTCGCCGAGGTGCGTAGGCGCTTCGCTCGCCGGCGCGATCAGGCGGCAGCCGGTCTCGCTGCGATCGGCGATCCGCCAGCTCGAGCCCTGGATGCGGCGCGCGACGGATTCCGGATTCGCCGCGGGGTTCACGAGTTGCGTGATCTCGTCGAAGCTCGCCGTCACGCCGGGCGTGCGCGCCCCCTCGGGGAGGCGATCGATCTCGGCGACCGCGCGCGTGAGGGCAGGCAAGCCGACCACGACGCGCACCTCGCCGTCGACGGGGACCCGCTCGGCCCGTGGCGCGTGTGCGATGGCTTCCGGACCGAACAGCGACGCGAGCCGCATCAGCAGCAGCCGCTGCTCGCGGGCCGGCAGGGCGCCGGGCTCGGGCACCGCGTCGTCCTGCTCCGGAAGCCAGCGCAGCAGTTCGACGATGCGCGTGTAGGCCGGGCCGGTGTCCAGCAACTGCACGCGGCCCGCCAGTGCGCGCTTCTCGCGCCGGCGCAGACCCTGCGTGCCGGTCAGGTCGACGTAGAAGCCGGAACCCTCGCCCGGCGGCGGCACCAACGACAGCGACGGCACCCAGTCGTCCAAGTGCTTCGCCACCCACTCGACCTGGTCGGGCGTGAAGTTCCCCGAGTCGAGGCGCATCAGCAGCAGCGCCTTCAGGTATTCCTGCTCGAACGTGATGCCCGGCACCGAGAACGCCGCAGCGCCGAACACCAGCTGCTCGCGCTGCCAGCCCCGCATGCGCGCGAACTCGTAGAGCTCGTGCAGGTCGCGCCACTGCGCGGGAATCCACTGCCCGTAACGGAACAGCCGGTACTTGCCGTCCAGCCCCTTGTAGTGGGCGAGCCGCACCAGCACCCAGGGCAGCACCGCGCGCCAGCGCCGGTTCTCCGCCCGCGCGTACCCCGCCTTCAGCGACGCGTTGTAGGCGACGAGGAAGGCCTTGATCAGGTCGAAGACCGCGTGCCAGAGGCGGGTCTCGATCGCCGTGCTCTTCTGGTACTTCAGCGTGTACTGCCGCGTCAGTTCCGCGAACACCGGCTCGAGGCGCGCGTCGATGCGCAGCAGCGCCTCGGCCTGCGCAGGATTGATGTCCTTGCGCGCACCCGGGAAGCTCGCGACGACCTCGAGCGCCTCCTTCTGCAACGCGAGGATGTCGCCCGTGGGCAGCGCGGCGATCCACCGCGCCGCCTGCGCGCCGCTCCGCAGCGGATCCTTGAAGCCGCGGAAGAAGTTGAGCACCGGCTCGATCATCGGGCGGCGCGGCGTGCGCAGCGTCTCTGCAGCGGCATCGGCTAGTGCCCCGCCACGGTCATGCGGCCGACCAGGATCGAGCCGACGTGGCGCGAGCCGCGTCGGTCGACGTCGCGGCCCACCGCGACGATGTCGCGGAACACGTCCTTCAGGTTGCCGGCGATCGTGATCTCCTCGACCGGGTAGGCGATCGCCCCGTCCTCGATCCAGTATCCCGCGGCGCCGCGCGAGTAGTCGCCGGTCACCAGATTGACGCCCTGCCCGAGCTGCTCGGTCACGA
>CAYQAF010000452.1:0-2430 GCA_964415375.1 uncultured Alcaligenaceae bacterium | reverse complement strand
GCCGGCTGACTCGGTGACGCGCCAGAGGTTCCGCAAGATGCTGCGCGAAGGCAAGCTCGACGACAAGGAGATCGAGGTCGAGGTCGCCCTGCTGCCGCAGCAGATGGAGATCATGACGCCGCCCGGCATGGAGGACCTGACCAGCCAGTTGCAGGGCATGTTCCAGCAGCTGGGCGGCGGCCGGAAGCGCACGCGCAAGATGAAGGTGCGCGAGGCGCTCAAGGTGCTGACCGAGGAGGAGGCCGGACGACTCGTCAACGACGAGGAGATCAAGGCCAAGGCCCTCGCTGCCGCGGAACAGAACGGCATCGTGTTCCTGGACGAGATCGACAAGATCGCCTCGCGCGAGGGCACGCACGGCGCCGACGTGTCGCGCCAGGGCGTGCAGCGCGACCTGCTGCCGCTCGTCGAGGGCACGACGGTGACCACCAAGTACGGCATGATCCGCACCGATCACGTGCTATTCATCGCGTCGGGGGCGTTCCACCTGTCCAAGCCGTCGGACCTGATCCCCGAGCTGCAGGGCCGCTTTCCGATCCGCGTGGAGCTCGCCTCGCTCTCCGTCGCCGACTTCGAGCAGATCCTGGTCGCGACCGACGCCTGCCTCACCCGGCAGTACGAGGCGCTGCTCGCCACCGAGCGCGTGACGCTCGACTTCCGCGCGGACGGCATACGCCGCATCGCCGAGATCGCGCACGCGGTGAACGAGCGGCAGGAGAACATCGGCGCCCGGCGCCTGTACACGGTGATGGAGCGCATGCTCGAGGACGTCTCGTTCCACGCGTCGAGGAACGAAGGCGGCACGGTGTCGATCGACGCCGCCTTCGTCGACTCGCGGCTTGCCGGCATCGCGGGCGACGACAACCTGTCGAAGTACATCCTGTAGGCGCGGGGTATCGGGGCGTGCTCGAGCGCATCCTCGGCATCATCCTGCCGGTGTTCTCGATCATCGCGGTCGGCTACTTCTGGGGCCGGCGCGTGAAACCCGACATGGGGATGGTGAACCGCATCAGCATGAACGTGCTGGCGCCGGCGCTCATTTTCTCCGCGCTGTCGTCGAAGTCATTCGACGTCTTCGGCGATGCGCCGCTGATCCTCGGCTCGATCGGCATCGTGCTCGGCTCGGGACTGCTCGCCTGGCCGTTCGCGAAGCTGCTGCACCAGGACCCGCGCACGTTCGTGCCGCCGATGATGTTCAACAACTGCGGCAACATGGGCTTGCCGCTCGCCGTGCTCGCGTTCGGCGAGAAGGGCTTCGGACCGATGGTCGCGCTGTTCGTGGTGTCGAACCTGCTCCACTTCACGCTCGGGGCGTGGATCATCGACCACCACGCCCGCTTCGGCCGGCTCTTGAAGAACCCGATGGTGTGGTCGACGATCGCCGGATTCCTGTTCGCCGTCTTCCAGCCGCCGCTGCCCGACTGGCTCGGTGTGACGTTCAAGATGGTCGGCGACGGGCTGATCCCGATGATGCTGCTGTCGCTCGGTGTCCGGCTCACCGCGATCGACTGGGGCGACGCGCGACTCGGCGTCGTGGGCGGTCTGGTCTGCCCGCTCACCGGCCTGGCGATGGCGGGCATCCTCGCGCCGTTCCTCGGCCTCTCGCCGATGCAGACGGGCCTATTGTTCCTGTTCGCCGCGCTACCGCCGGCCGTGCTCAACTTCATGGTCGCGGAGCAGTACCGGCAGGAGCCGGGCAAGGTCGCCTCGATCGTGCTGGTCGGCAACGTGATGAGCGTGATTTTCATCCCGATCGGACTCGCGATCGCGCTGCGGACGTGACCTCCCCTGCTCGACGATTCGATGCCATCCTGTTCGACCTCTTCCCTTCGCGTCGCCCACTGGGGCCGCAGGGCATCCGTGCCGCACTGAGCGCGGTGGCTCCGAGCCGCTGAAGCGCTACGGTTCGCTCCGCGCGGTGTTCGGGTAATCGATGTGCAGCACCAGCTGCCGCGTCGTCGGGTCGTAACGCAAGGAGACGTCCTTGCGAATCCGGATCAGGTCGACCTCCCCGATCATCGCTTCGGGAAGCTCGGAAAGATCCACGACCGCCGGGCGCTTGCCGACCGCCGCGAGCGAGTCGCGATCGAACACGAGCCCCCGCTCGAAACCGGTCCCCGGCTGTGCCGTCACCCAGTACGCGATGCTGTTGGCGTTCTGCGGCATCCGCGGCGCCGGACCGCGGTCGGCCCGGTTCTTCATGACCGCGTTCACCGCGACCTTGGGATAGCCGTTCGACGGTTCCTCGTTGACCACCGCCGACTCGAGGCCCACGAGGACGGAGAGCGAACCCGGCAGCGCCCAGGCTTCGGTAACGATGCCCATCGCGAACTGGTGCACGGTCGCCGAATGGCGCACGGAGATCAGCGCGCCGACGGTGTAGTCGGTGAGGTCGGCGCCGCCCCGGGTCCTCAGCATGTCGGCGGCGAA
>CAYQAF010000451.1:0-2433 GCA_964415375.1 uncultured Alcaligenaceae bacterium | reverse complement strand
TGCGCGCAATCCAGTCGCGAACGGCGCCGTCGAATGCCTTGAAATGCGCGGCAGCCAGGTGCGCCTCGAACGCCGCGCGGTCGTCGTAGAGCTCATAGAGAAACGTCCTGCCGGTATCCGCCTCGACGCAGACGTCGAACTGCCGGCAGCCCGGCTCGGTCTCGCGCGACACCTTCGCGTTGGCGAGCATCGCGGCGCGAAAGGCCTTGGCGTGCTCCGGCTTCGGCTCGAACAGCACGGTGACCACGTACACGGGTGGCTCCTAGCGGGGGAAGCGCCGCGCGATGTCGGCGAGCGCCGCCGCGTCGAGCGGGCGCACGTCCTCGTGGCGGACGAGCAGCCAGAGCTTCGCGGTCGCCTCGAGCTCCTCGATCGCGTCGGCCGCCGCGTCCAGGGAGGCGCCGGAGACGACGGGCCCGTGGTTCGAGAGCAGCATCGCGTGGTGACGTGACGCGAGTCCGGCGACCGCATCGGCGAGCGCGACATCACCCGGCGCAAAGTACGGGACGAGCGGCAGCGTGCCGATCCGCATCGCGTAGTACGCAGTGAGGGGCGGCAGCACGTTGGCAGGATCGGCATCCGCGAGCACCGACACGGCAACCGAGTGCGTGGAGTGCAGGTGGACCACTGCCCGGTCACGCGGTCGCTCGCGATACATCGCGAGATGCAGCAGGGCTTCCTTCGTGGGCGGATCCCCGCTCACGTGCACGCCGGTCGCGTCGAGCACCGCGAGTCGCGCCGGGTCGAGCGCCCCGAGCGAGGAACCCGTCGGCGTCATCAGGAACCCCATGTCGGTGCGGATCGACAGGTTCCCGGTGCTGCCATGGGTGAGCCCACGCTCGAAGAGCGAGCGGCCAAGACGGCACAGCGCATCGCGCGCGGCAGCGTCCGTCATCGTCAGTCCGGGAGCATCGCCAGCGCCTTGGCGAAGAACTCGGTCGCGCCGAAATTGCCCGATTTGAGTGCCAGCGCGAGCGGTCGCGGGCCGATCGCGGTCGTCCACGGTACGCCGGGATCGATCTCGGGTCCGATGGCGAGAGCCTCGATGCCGAGCGCCTGCACGACGGCGCCGGCAGTCTCGCCGCCGGCAACGACCAGGCGCCGCACGCCCCGCTCCACCAGCTCGCGCGCGACGATCGCGAAGGCCGCCTCGATCAGGCCCGCGGCACGCTCGCGGCCGAGTCGCGACTGCACGCCGGTGACCACGTCCGGCGCGGCGGTCGAATACACCAGTACCGGCCGCCCCGCCGCAACGTCGGCACCCGCCGCAGCGAGCGCCTGCGCCGCAATCGCGCGGGCATCGCCCGCGAATGGATCCAGCGCGACCGCGGGGCGACACTTCGACCACGCCGCGACCTGAGCGCGTGTCGCCGCGGAGCAAGAGCCGGCGAGTACCGCGGCCCCGCCGGACACCCCGGGAATCACGGCGGCATCGGTACGTTCCGGCAGCAGGCCCGAGGCGCGGAAATTCTGCGGCAGGCCGAGCGCAACGCCGGACCCGCCGGTGACGAGCGCCAGGTCGGCGCACGCGGCGCCGATCTCGATCAGGTCCCGCTCACCGATCGCGTCCACGATGGCGTGCGTGATGCCTTCGTTCGACAGCCGCGCGAACTCGGCGCGGATCATTCCCGCGCCGCGCGCAACCACCGGCCACGGCACGAGTCCGACGCGGCGCCGCGTCTGGCGCGACAGCACGCGAACGAGGTTGGCATCGCGCATCGGCGTCAGCGGATGGTCGCGCATCGGCGAATCGGAGAGCAGCGCATCGCCGACGAACAGGTGCCCCAGGTAGATCGTGCGGCGGTTCTCGGGATACGCCGGGCACGCGATCGTGAAGCGCGCGCCGAGCGCGTCCAGCAGCGCGTCCGCGACCGGGCCGATGTTGCCGGCGTCGGTCGAGTCGAACGTCGAGCAGTACTTGAAGAGCACCTGCCGGGCGCCGCGCCCGCGCAGCCACGCCAGCGCGGCGAGCGACTGCGCGACGGCGTCCGCAGCGGGGATCGTGCGCGACTTGAGGGCAACGACGACCGCGTCGGCATGCGCCGCGACGCCGTCGCTCGCGGGCACGCCGATCGCCTGCACGGTGCGCATGCCACCCTTGACCAGCGTGTTCGCGAGATCGGTCGCGCCGGTGAAGTCGTCGGCAATGCAGCCTATCAGCAGTGGCATCGATCCTCCCGGGAACCGGTCAGCGGAGCAGCCAGACCAGCCCCATCGGCAGCGCGGGGATGTACGTGATCGCGAACAGCACCACCAGCGTCACCACGAACATCGGGATCACCGCGTACGATACCTTGGCGATCCCGGCGTGCGCCAACCGGGCCGCGACGAACAGCGTGCCCCCCACCGGCGGCGTGTAGAGCCCAATGGCGAGGTTGCAGGTCATGATCAGGCCGAGGTGCACGAGGTCGACGCCGTAGGCGTTGGCGAGCG